>JABGOQ010000012.1 GCA_018645405.1 Anaerolineae bacterium
AGGCAATTCCGCGTGTGAGAGGTAGCGTTTGGGAGGAAGTTTGCATCCAGCTGGGGAGTGTGTCAATAGCGACATTTGCGCCAGAGAAAATGAGCAGTAAAAAGTAGACAGTATTATTAACAAACATCACGTTTGCAGTGATCAAACTCAGACAACCCATTAAAAGCCCAAGTCCGCAGGTGCTGATGGTGGTGACAAGAATGGTCAATCCCAGAGCCGAGAAATTTGTTTGCGAAAAATCCACGTTGAAAAGGACTGCGCCCCACCCCAACGCGATAAGAACGCCCAATGCTCCATCAAAAATGTGCATGAAAGCACGCCCGAAGAAGAGCATCATCCGATTGGCGGGGGTACCGAAAAGATAAGGTAAGGTACCCGCCCATCGGTCGCCTCCAATGCTCATTGTCACGCCGAAGATGCCACTCACCGCGACAATCTGTATGGCGTTGCCGATCACGTAAAAATCCACGTTTGTTCCGCCGGAGGCATAACTTCCCAAAAAGGTGAAGAAGATCATCTGCGCCAGCGGCATGAGAATTTTCGACGCTGCGTATGTTGTCGGGCGGAACCAGGCAAAGAGCGCGACGTATGAAAATATTGTCCCTTGCCAGAAAAGTCGGAGATTATTTGTTATCGTTTTCATGCTTCTATACCGTTTCTAAAGTCGCATCTACACGCGCTTTGTGGAGCATCAGCTTGAAAAGTTTGCTGGAGACGAAGAGATCAACTACGCTGAAAATAAGCATCATGCCCCAAGCAAAAATAATTTTGTCAAAATCGCCCGCCCCCGTAGATGTTTCGTGGAGAGCGCGTGCTGCCCAATAAGGCGGCAGGATATAGCTGATGGGCGTTGTCCAGCTGGGTAAAAGAGCAATAGGAAAAAGAAAACCAGCCAAAATATAAACGGGAAACTCCATCGCATTTTGCCATTGTTGAATACCGCGATACATGATGAAAAGCGGCGCAATGATCAACCCAAAACTGATAAAGGCTAAAACACTTAGAAGCACCGACCCAATGAAAAGCAAGGGCGAGGTTATATTCAGTGAATATCCAAAAATGAGCGCTGCGAGCAAATAGGATGTGGTCATCGAGAGAAGCGATTGCACAACGTTGGCAAGATTTTTACCAAAAACGATCACTTCAAAAGGAATTGGCGCAGCAACCAGAGCCTCCAAGGTTCCCTGCCAATGCTCGCCGTTAATGCTATTACCAGAGATAAAAAGCAAGCTGCTCCACAATCCTGTTAATCCACTGCCGACAACGACGAACATGGCATAATCTTCACCTGTACCGCGCAACATAAAGAGGGCAAGAACGGCGATAATCATCGGTTGTATGAGAATCGCAAAAAGGATGAAACTATCGTTCCACTGATGACGCAAAGTGATTTCTGCAACAGTCAAGACGGTGCGCCAATAGGTGACTATATTTTTGAATTTCATACCTTTCCTCCTACCAGACGGACGTAGGCATCTTCGAGGGTTGGCTCACGAACGGTGACTCGCCCAACGCGCATTCCATCAAGGGCGGACATCAAATCCGGGACAGCTTCTGCGCCCCGTTCTGTTTGGACGAGTAAAACTTGACGTTGGTCTTGCTCACGGGTGGATAGAGCATCTACAAAAGGAAGAGCACGGATCTCGTCAACTTTCTGTGGTGCGATTCCGAAAGTTTCAATTTCGACCACAGAAAGATCACGAACATGTTTTTTCAATGCAGAGGGTGTATCTAATGCGACGATGAGTCCTTTATCAATCACTGCAACACGATCGCAAAGAGAATCAGCCTCAAACATATAATGCGTGGTCAGCAAAATGGTTTTCTTTTCAGACTGCAAATTTCTAATTACTTCACGGAATTCGCGTGCACCAACGGGATCAAGCCCAATCGTAGGCTCATCTAAAAAGAGAATATCGGGGTCGTGGAGCAATGTTCGCGCAACATGAAGGCGTTGCTTCATCCCGCGTGAATATCCCTGAACACGTTCATCGCCACGCCCTTCTAAACCCACCAACTCTAATAATTCAGGAATTCGTTTCTTCGAAAGATCAGGGTCAACATGATAAAGACTGGCGAAATAGCGCAAATTATCAATCCCTGAGAGCCGCCAATAGAGACCGCGTTCGCCACCGAAGATGAATCCGATCTGCTTTCGGACCTCGTTTGCATCTTTGACAATATCCAACCCCTTTACGCGCACTTCGCCCGCATCGGGAATCAACAAGGTTGCCAAAACTTTAACAGAAGTTGTTTTCCCTGCGCCATTGGGGCCGAGAAGGCCAAAAAGCTCGCCTTCTTTGATATCAAATGAAATATCCTCTACGGCAACGACATCTTTATGCTTTCGGCGAATAACGCCTGTTGTTGTGCGATAAATTCTTTTAAGGTTTTTTACTTCAATTGTGTTCATATATTCTCTCAGAGTATAGGGAAAGGGCTTTGATTGTACAAGAAAAGAGACTCAAAAACAAATCTACCCTAATATGCAAGTAATCGGGTAGCGTTCATATAATATACACCAAAAAGGCTAATTTATCAAGAAGCGATATTTTCGCAATTCCCCCCACTATAAACGAAAACCTCGCTTCCTCTATCGAGAAAACGAGATTTTCGTTTTAGATTTTTGATTTGGTCAATCTCTCTCTTCGTTCTTTTTTTACAAAATACGTAATCAGCTAGCAGCTTATCGACAATAAGGACCTGAACCATTAATTGTTATTTAGATTATTGGAATAAGATGCATTCTTGACCTAAAATACAATTTTTTATTTGCTCCCATATATCCCATATAGTTGAAGGTTTATCTGCAGGTACAGGTGTTGGCGTTGGGGAAGGTGTGGGTTCAGGAGAAGACGTAGGCGTAGGAAAATCTGTTGGCGTCGGCAATAAAGTAGCTGATGGGGTTGGCAGCATAGTAGCAGTTGGCGTCATAGCCGGTAGTTCACTATGAATGACGCGTGGCGCAATCCACAATACACGATCCCCATTTGCTGATCCAAGAGATAGAACTCTTAGCACAAAACTAATCCGTTTTCCAACAAGCGAACTTAAGTCAAGATCAACATCAAAATATTGCCCATCATGCTGTTCGCCAAAACCCCAGAAATCATAAATTTGCCCATTCTCGTCTTGGTAGTCCAAACGCAAAAGAACCAGGCAGGATGTTGCTCCCTCTTCACACGAGACAGTAGCCCGGAAGCGGTCTCCGCTTTGGATTGTAATTTCAGGATATATTCCTTGAATATAGCCATCGTGGGTAGCCTGAGGCACGAGTAATAAGCCAGGAAGTGTTGTAGGGTTATTTCCCTCCAATATAGAGTCGTCTTTCCTGAAAACGAATCCGCTATCATCACTATCTGAGCCCGGGCATGGCAACTCACCACTTCCATTTGTCCAGATCGCATCGCAAGTGCTGGCGACAAAATCATATCCAAGGGAAGTGATTGGCGTCGGTGATGGTGTAGATGATAAAGTCGGAGAAGGTGTTGACGACAATATTGCAGCTGGGGTATTGGTTGGGATTATCTCAACAATAATTTTTACCCAGAAGGGGGCATTGGCATCATTTTCTGTGTTGATTCCAAAAATATCTCCCTGTGAGTTTTGAATTTGCCAATTGCTTTGATATTTCCCGGGGGCTTCTGGAGCGATCAAGGGAACGGTAATATCTACTATCTCCCCGGGTTGAACTGTTGAGGGCAATAAAATTGTCTCTTTTTCTCCCATTTTCTCTCCGCTAACGAAGATTATTTGGTAGTCTGACGCCCAGGTGCATGTTCCAACATTTTGTAACTTCCATGTTTTCGAAAATTTTTCTCCTGGCTGGAAGAGCGCATTATCAGGAATGTTTACATCCTCGACAAAACCCGCTTTATTGCAATCGGGATCCTCTGTAGGCGTTGGTGTATTTGTCGGTGTCGGCGTTTTCGTATAAGTCGCAGTAGGTGACGGCGTTCGCGTTGGCGTATTAGTCGGCGATGGGGTCTGCGTTGGCGTATTGGTCGGCGTTGGTGTTTTTGTATAGGTTGCCGTGGGCGACGGTGTCTGCGTTAGCGTATTGGTCGGTGTTGAAGTCTTCGTATAGGTTGCCGTGGGCGACGGTGTCTGCGTTAGCGTATTGGTCGGTGTTGAAGTCTTCGTATAGGTCACAGTAGGTGACGGTGTCCGTGTCGGTGTATTGGTCGGTGTTGAAGTCTTCGTATAGGTCACAGTAGGTGACGGTGTCCGTGTTGGTGTATTGGTCGGAGTCGAGGTCTTTGTATAGGTTGCAGTGGGCGACGGTGTTCGCGTTAGGGTATTGGTCGGAGTCGGGGTTTTCGTATAGATCGCGGTTGGTGACGGCGTCCGCGTTGGCATTGGAGTCTGCGTCGGAGTCTTTGTATAGGTTGCAGTTGGCGACGGTGTTCGCGTTGGTGTATTTGTTGGTGTCGGAGTTTTCGTATAAGTCGCAGTAGCCGTTGGTGTCCATGTTGGCGTGTTAGTCGGCGTCGAAGTCTTTGTATAGGTTGCCGTGGATGACGGCGTCTGCGTTGGGGTATTGGTCGAAGTTGGGGTCTTTGTATAGGTCGCGGTAGGCGATGGTGTCCACGTTGGCGTGTTGGTTGGTGTCGGAGTTTTCGTATAAGTCGCGGTCGGCGACGGCGTTCGCGTTGGCGTATTGGTCGGAGTCGAGGTTTTTGTGTGGGTCACAGTTGGAGATGGTGTATGCGTTG
>JABGOQ010000186.1 GCA_018645405.1 Anaerolineae bacterium
ATGAGAAAAACCTGATTGAAGGTAGATTAGGTTTAATTGCATTCGTATTCTTGTAACAAATAAATTATACACTAAAAAGAGTGTATTTGTGGCTAAACAAATTCTTTCATTAACAAATATGACCGAATAACTAACACACTAAACTCAAAAACAGTCTATAATTCACGTTATAGCCTTTCAGGTTTATAATCTTAAGAAAGACTTAAGAGAGGATATACGGTTATGCAGGAACCGCAGAGCAATATGCTTCGTCATACAAAAAAACTCTTGCAAGAAGGCAAGAGCGGGGAAGCACGTCAATTGCTGGTTGCCTATATCAAACGCACGCCTAATTCGGCAGAGGCTTGGTGGCAACTGAGTCAAACGATCGCGGATGAAAAGAAACAAAAAGACTGTCTAAAGCGTGCCTTGTATTTTGACTCAGCTCACGCTTCAGCGCGTACTCGCCTTGAAGAGCTGGAAGAGCCTCCACCAACACAAATTCCTGACCCACAACCAGCATCCCCTTTTACTGTTCCCATCGACAATGCTATTGAAAAACAAGATCTCATAGAAAAAGGGCCTCCACCATCTGTTCAGGTAGAGGATCATCCAATAAAAATTGAAGAGCCACCCTCTGCTTCTGCGCCGGTTTTTGCGGATGAAAAAAAAATTGAAGAGCAAAAAACATCAAAGGCGACCACACCGAAAAAACATCCTGTAAAAAAGAAAAAGAAAATTAGCTGTGGGATAATCACACTTTTTGTGATCCTCTTTTCTTTAGGGATAGTGGCGATAGGTTATTTTGGTATGATCATTATAGAAGAGAGAAACAGCATACCTACCCCTCCTCCTTTAAATATGCCTCCCCCAGCAACCTTAAGAGCTCCGCAATCCCTCCCGCCAACGTGGACGCCAACACCATCTCCCACGCGGCCAGCGACCAGAACACCAATGCCTAGCCAAACACCTTCTCAAACACTTCAGCCACTAGCTACATTTACAATACCGCCCACTGAAGCTCCGTAAAAGTTTAATGGTGGCACAAAGTAAAACAGAGAACGCCCATAGGAGATTTCTAATCCCCGTTTTCCTTGAGACATCCGCTACCTAAAGGGATGCAAGACAAAATAATTCAACTAACCTTCAAACCTAAACATTAAACCATGTCCACTGTAGATGAAATCAAATCCCGCCTAGATATAGTCGATCTCGTTTCCGAGAGCGGCGTTCAACTGCGTCGATCTGGGCGCAACCATACTGGTTTTTGCCCTTTTCACAGCAATACAAAAACACCTGCTTTTGTCGTCTGGCAGGAAACAGGCACATGGAAATGCTTCGGCGAATGTAACGATGGCGGCGATATTTTCAAATTCGTCATGAAAAAAGAAGGCTGGGATTTCAAAGAAGCCCTGCGCCATCTCGCGCAAAAGGCGGGGGTCGAATTGCAGCAATATTCGCCCCAGCAAAAAGAACAAGCCGAAGCCAATGAAAATCTCCGCACGCTTCTTGAAGAAGTAGCCCTCTTTTATCATCAACAACTGAAAACACCCGCAGGGAAAAACGCGCTCGATTATCTGCGCGAAAAACGCGGCCTTAGCGACGAAACCATCGAAGCCTTCACGCTCGGCTACTCCCCTCAAGGCTGGGATACGGTACTCAAACATTTCACCGAGCGCGGGCATACTGAGCAAGATTTAATGGATGCGGGGATGCTCTCCGAAAACGATTCAGGCAGACGATACGATAGATTTCGTGACCGATTGATGATTCCCATCCGCGACGCGCGCGGAAGAATGGCTGGCTTCGGTGCAAGAACAATGGACCCGGAAGGAATACCGAAATACCTAAACTCACCCCAAACAGATATCTTCGATAAAAGCCGCCTCCTCTACGGGCTGGATCGGGCAAAAAAAGCCATCCGCACGCAGGATCAGGCTGTGATCGTTGAAGGTTATCTCGATGTCATCACCCCGCACCAAGCTGGCTTCGAGAATATTATTGCGCCAATGGGGACAGCACTCGGCGAAGACCAATTGCGCCTTATCAAACGATACACCCCCGGCAATCACATCATTTTAGCCCTTGACCCGGATGCCGCCGGACAAAAAGCTATTTTGCGCGGATTAGACGCAGCCCGAAAATCGCTAGACCGTGAAACTGAATTAAAGTTTGACGCGCGCGGCTATCTACGCCACGAAGCACGCCTGCAAGCCGATTTGCGCGTGGCAAAACTCCCTGATGGACTAGACCCAGATCAAGTTGTCTTGCGTAACCCAGATGAGTGGGTAGAGGTTATAAAGAATGCCAAGCCTATCGTGACGCATGTCATGGAGGCACTTGCAGTTGACCGTGATATTGATGACCCAAAAGTGAAAAGTGATATTGCAGCGCAGGTTTTGCCGCTAATTGCCGATTTGCCTAACCCAATTGAGCGCGAGACATTCCGTCAGCAACTGGCACGGATGTTGAAGGTAGATGAACGTGCGTTAATCGGTGGAAAAGCGCAAGGGAAACGCGTTAGAAACAGACCAAGTTTGAGACAAAAAGATGCTCAAAAAACGGCCAGCCAACCTCAGGTCGCGGGCGTTGCGGTAGTTCATCCGTCTAAAAAAATAGAGGAATATTGTCTCGGCATCCTTGTTCGTAACCCCGATCTACTCTATAGACTCGACCGTGCTTTGCAGGAATTTTCTCTGCACGCGTTGGGAGATGAAGATTTCGGGTATACTGAAAATCAGATTTTATTTAAGGTGGTTAAAGATTCGTTGGAACAAGATGTGCTGGACGCAGATGAGTATGTCTCGCAGAATTCTCCAGAAGCCTTAGAAGAGTTGATGCAGAAACTTCTTGCCGAGACAGAGGGGCTTGGGTCTGTGGAAGAACGTTTGCTGGAAGAAGCCTTGCGCGGCGTGATCAAGTTGCGCCGAATGGTGCTGAGTGATAGCTTAAACCAACTTCGTTTTTTTCAAGAGGAAGCGCAAGAGAAAGGTGATGTAGGAAGCTCGTATCAAGAATCTGTGATGAAGCATACACGAATGCTGCGAACACTGGATGAAGCACAACGAAAATTAAGCCTTCGCCGATTGGGATAATGATGACAAAAAAAACAAGAAAGAAGCTGAGTGAGCTAACAACGAAAGAGCTTAATTCAATTGTCAATACGCGCAAGAAAGCGTTTGAATTGGATGAGCCAGATGATAGCAGCCTTGCAGCAATAGATGGGGAGCTCTCTAATGACCTTAATGAGCAGGTAAATATCCCCAGCGACCCAGTGCGGCTATATTTGCGAGAAATTGGGCGTGTAGAACTTCTTGATGTAAATAGTGAATTTCGCCTAGCAACCATGGTCGAGGGGAATCGTCTTGTGCAATCCTTATCTCGCCAGGCTATACAGGCAGATATTTCGGTGGAAGTAAATATTTATCGAAAAATTATGGCGGATTTACTTGTTTTTTGGAAAGCACTCAAAAAAGCGGATGCAAAGAATGAGAGTGATCTCCCTGATCTAGGATTGATGCTGGCAGAAGCGCAATCTTTACACCACGGCTGGGAGATGGATACTCCATCATATACGCGTGCTTATCTTAATAAAGGCGAGTGGGGAAGAGACAAGCGTTGGGATCACCTTGCCAATCAGGTTTATGGTCTTTTCTTGTGTTTTTATTTGTTCCCTTTTTCTTACGCCGAATGGCTTCTTTCACATATTCGTAAATATCAAAAAATGCCGGCCCGTCAGACTTTCTATCGTAATTTTCCGGAGAACGAAGAACTTCAATTGGAATTGGATGCGATCGCGTATCGATGCGATACGGCATCCCAGGCACTTACGCGTTCGAATTTGCGCCTGGTAGTGAGCGTGGCAAAACGCTATATGGGACGCGGGGTCTCGTTTTTGGACTTGATCCAGGAAGGAAATTTGGGTCTGCTACGTGCGATTAATAAATTTGATCCACGCCGTGGGTTTAAGTTCAGCACCTATGCAACCTGGTGGATCCGTCAATCTATCAACCGTTCTGTTGCAGAGCAAGCTCGCACTATCCGAATCCCTGTGCATTTATTTGAAGCGATCAGTCGAATTTTTCGGGTGCAACGCACAATGACACAAGAATTGGGTCGTGAACCCACCTCTGCAGAATTGGTTCTTGGCACCGAATATCTCAAGCAAGAGGATATTCTCTCTATTCTTAATGCACAAAAACGTGATGATGAAGAAATCTCCCCAGAGATTCAAGCCCGTTGGGATACTGCCGCAAAAAAAGTGGAGAATATTCTGAGCATTGCAGAGGAGCCTGTTTCCTTGGAGGTTCCTGTTGGCGGAGATAACGCTAGCCAACTGGGAGATTTCATTGAAGATGTGGATGCTGTTGCCCCTGTCGATGCGGCAGCTCATGAGATGCTCCGTGAACAGATAAAATCTGCGCTTTCTATTCTTTCAGAACGCGAACAAAATGTTTTGGAACTTCGCTTTGGGCTAAATAATAATAAAGAGCATACGCTGGAAGAGGTGAGTCGCTATTTCAATGTGACCCGTGAACGCATCCGCCAAATCGAGGCGAAAGCGTTGCGCAAATTACGGCATCCTACACGCAGCCGTGAGTTAAGGGATTATTTGTTTTAAGGTGAGCAGATTTGGGGTAAGAAAAACTCTATGTTAGATCAAAAACATCTAAAGCAAATCACTCATATTCTTCCTTTTTTGCAAGATGCAAAGAGTCAACTTCTGCAAGATTTT
>JABGOQ010000172.1 GCA_018645405.1 Anaerolineae bacterium
ACCCCGGATAATCAAGGGAGTAGCGATGAATTTTAAAGACCGCATTATAACTGTGGTTGCGAACGTCTAAACTTGGCACTTCGCCTTGCGATAATGCGCCAGTATCTACAACGGGGTTTATATACTTCCAAACAATTTCTCCAAATGGTGAAACTTCAAAGAGTACGCCATGCACACCATCGCAGATCAAAGTGTTTCCATTTGGAAGTCGTTGTGCTCCAGAAATGGCTTCTGAGAAGAGATCTGTTGGATCTGCAGCCGAGTACGCCCAGATTGCACTAGTGGGACTATAAGCTGAGCCTGAGCTTAGGTCAGCATAACTTCCGTCACTGTTCACTGGAGATACGAACTCATCTATCGAAGAATAATCTCCGCCGGGTCGCTTAGGACCATTATTAAAAACGAGTATATTTCCTTCTCCCGGGGAACCAGCTTCAATCCACTGGGAATCATGTTGCTCATAAAGCGTCTGGCTATTGGCATTCCCAGCCTCATAGGTGGAAGGATTGCCCCATCTATATAATAGATCGCCACCTATCCCGTACCTGCCTCCAGCATGACTTGTTGCTTCCGCAGATGTTGTGCTGTGGTCTATCACCCAGATTTCGTTATTGCCGCGTACGCTGAGCATAATCTGGTCTAATTCGACATTATAGTCAATCGAATTCATGTGGTTCCAAAACATTCGGAGTTCACGTCCATCACCATCTGTGGCGACCAACTCAGGGTGAGCGGATATATCGCCATAGTTGGCTTTGCTCGGGTCAAAATCCTGAACCAGGTGATCCCAAGTATGCCATTCCCAAACGATTTCGCCTCCTGAAGGGTAAGTGGGCTTGATTTCATAAACTGCATCTGGCACCATTTGTCTGTTCTCTAAAATCTGCCTGTTCAAATTGTTTGGATCAAAACCAGCAACAACGACTTCGTCGTAGGTTTTCTTTTCGATTGCAAGAAGAAGGATATTTCCGTTGGGGAGCGGCTCAATATCATGATGTTGCATATATTGATCGGTGGAAAAATCAAGTTCCCACACAAGATTCCCGTCCCAGTCATATTCCTCAATGCGTCCACCTTCCCCACCGCCGGTGCTAAGTTGGCCTCTGGTCATGCAGGCTCGCAGTAAATGCCCATTTTCCAAGAGATATACCGACTGTCCCGGCTCATACTGGCTGGCTGTCCAGGAGTGAACAACTTGCCCATTATTATCCATCAGGTAGGTCATCGTATTATGTTTGGGAGCAAAGAGCGTATAGCCCTGATAAGCCTCATCAGTGTTGAGAATTAGACCAATCGTGTTATTCGCATCTCCAGGGATGACAGGCTGTTGGGCGATAACCTGCTCTTCCACCGTTTCTTGTGTTTCTTGGTCAGGTTGGGTATCAGCTTCTGCATTTTGCATTGGAGCAGATTCGCTTTCTTCAACTTTTTCTGTTGTTAAGGGTAGTGAATTTCCCTCAGATTGAGTGGATGGCTTATCAGCTGTCTGGCTAGGTAATGTGCAGGCAGAGAGCACCAAGCTTAGGACTAATACCAGGTATATAATTTTTGTTTTCATTTTTCTCCTTTATGTAGAACGGGAAGAGTTCTTCCCGTATATTGACTACAGTATAGAGTAAAGATGTTTAGAAGTTGTTTAGAAGCTGTTGGGGTTTTATTTAGCTCTTATTTTCTTTAGCCACCACTATTTGGTGGCCCGCCTGTTGGGATTCCTAAAGCATCTATCAATGCCTGTTCTGTGATACCCAGTTGGGCCGCGATAGCTGCAAAATCAGGAGGCGGAGTACCAAGTGCTTTTCTGAGTGCTTCTTCGGTCACGCCCAATGTTGAAGCAGCGGAAGCAAGATCGAGACGAGGGCGATTCCCCTGTTGGCTATTATTTTGTCCAAGAGCATTTGCTGGTTGGCCTCCACCGGCCGCATTATCCACAGGTAATCCTGCATTAGTAGATGTAGTGGGTTGTGTATCCAGAAACTGCAAGCCTGCATAATCTGATTCGTAGCGGATCACACGAAAAACATTTGCCCCATAGTCATATCGCCAAATAACTTCTCCCGCAGATGTAACTTCAAAGAAGCTACCGTCTGTGCCACTGCAAATGAGCGTGTTTCCATTGCTCAATCGCTGTGCTCCAGAGATATGGTCGGCGTAAAAATCAGATGGAGTGTCAGCTACGTAAGTCCAGACCGGAGCGGCGGGGGTATAGGCTGCGCCTGAGAGAGAATAGCCCCCATCGGCGTTGAGCGGCGGCACGATTTCATCGACAGATGAATAAGCCCGAGTTTGTCGATCTCCATTATTGAAGACCAGAATATTGCCAGCACCCGGCATCCCTGCGGCAATCCATTGTGCATCATGTTGGGTATAGAATTGCTGATCGCCAGAACTTCCAGCGTCATAGGTCTGTGGATTGCCCCACCGATAAAGTAAATCACCAGCCGTACCAGTGGCCGTTTTTGTTGTTGTGTCGTGGTCAATGATCCAGATTTCACTAAAACTATGAACACTGAGCAGGATTTGGTCAAGCTCGGCGTTATAGTCGATGGAATTTGTATGATTCCAATCTGCATCGGCTTTCCGAGCAACAAAATTAATATCAACCAGCCCAGGATGCTCGCTCACCGTGCCATAATTTGCTTTGGACGCATCATAATCTTGCACCAGATGATCCCAAACGTGCCACTCCCAGACAATCGTATTGGTGGTTGGGTTCAGCTCGATGACGTGGTCGGGCCAGAGTTCACCATCGCTCAGCAAGCTCGGGTCACGTCCAGCGGCGATCGCATCCGCCTGAGATTTAAGCCCCCAGGCAATCATCAAGATATTGCCATTTGGCATTTGCTCAATATCATGATGCTGTTGCACCTGATCGTTCGCATATTGATACGCCCACACGACCGAGCCATCTGACGCAATTTCTTCGATAATTCCACCTGTTCCACCAACGCCAAATTTAGTTGACTTCACCGAACCCGTGCGCAGCAAATTTCCGTTTTCCTGCAAATAAACGGCGTTCCCGGGCGTATAGGCACTCTCCCAAGTTTGCAAAGCATTGCCTTCCGCATCCATCAAATAAGTCGTGGTCGAGCGGATTGGCGCAAAGAGATACGAGGTAATGCCAGTACTCTGAATTGGATTGACGATTTCTGCCTGCGCCGCATCCGGTTTGGGAACGGGATTCTCGGCTAAAGCGACATCTGCTTCTTGGACAGGAATCGACCGCTCTTGTGTTGAACATGCTCCCGTTAAAATAGCAAGAAGAATTATAAAACTTGCTAAAATCAGATTTCTTTTCTTCATTTTGCACCTCTTGTTGAAAACTTAGTACCGTTAAAAGAAGGTCTGTGTACAGAGAAATCTGCACACAGACCTTGATATTTTTCTATGATTGTTGACCTTGAACGTTACCTGGCCCACCAGCAGGGATGCCGAGTGCGTCTATCAATGCTTCTTCGGTTACACCGAGTTCTGTGGCGACTATTGCGAGATCGGGTTTTCCTTGCCCGGGTTCGCCTAGAGCGGTTTTTAGTGCATCTTCAGTGACACCCAATGTTGAAGCAGCGGTGGCAAGATCAATTTGCGGGCGTTGCTGCCCATCATCCTGCCCTTGTTGGGGGCGCTGTCCATCTTGGTTTTGAGATTGCCCTTGCTGACCACCATCCGGTCCACCAGCGGGGAGACCCAAGGCAGTGATCAGAGCTTCTTCACTTATGCCCAGTTGAGCAGCAACTGTTAGAAAATCAGGTGGGCCTTGTCCGGGCTCGCCCATTGCGGATTTCAGTTCATCTTCGGTGATGCCCAATGTGCTTGCTGCTGCGGCAAAGTCAATTTGCGGAGGTTGCTGTCCATCGTTCTGACCTTGTGGTCCCTGACCATCAGGAGTTTGACTATCAGGAGCCTGGCTCTGTAGGCCTTGCCCATCATCGGCGAGGACTTGCTCTGGTTGCTGAGCAGAAACTTCAGGTAAGGCTTGATCTGCGGCAGACTCCGAGATAGGAGCCGAGACAGATACGTTATCAAGGTTTTGAACTTCTTCTGGTAAACCTGAGCAGGCTGTTAATGCGATTGCGATTACGCTTAGTGCTGTAAAAAACTTAATCTTGCTATTCATAATTTTCTCCTTATATGTAGAACGGGGAGAGTTCTTCTTCCCGTATATTGACTACAGTATAGAAAAAAGATATTTAGAAGTTGTTTAGAAGCTGTTGGGGTTTGGGTTAGTTTTTCTGTGTTTGATGCTTGTGCTATAAAAAATATTGAGTTCTTGAGCGGTAGGTTGTGCGAAGAACGACGCCGGGGACGGCGGCTAGAGCAAGAGAAGTGGATAATTGCAAAACAGACAAAGAGATTAAGCAAAAAACGGGCTTCTTGTGAAAGCCGTATTCAAAGCGTCAGTGGTGGTCATGGGTATATAGCCTTTGACCACCGCTTTCTTTTTGTGAAGGGCTACCGAATGAACCAGTAAATTTGTTATCTTCTCACGTGTGGCAAAATCTGCTTTAGCCATTACACGCTCAAAACGGGCTGATACATCCCCTAACATAGACATTGTGATTTCTGGTTGTCCTGAGCGCTCCAGTTGACTCTGGGCGGCTTTTTGTTCGGCTTGCAGAGTAGCCCGATTTTCAGAAATCTTACGAGGGTGTGAGAAAAGTTGTGTAAATGGATTATCCTAAGAAGAAGAAAAGGAGA
>JABGOQ010000016.1 GCA_018645405.1 Anaerolineae bacterium
AGCCAGCCTCGCCCGCTCAAATTTTAGCCAGTGTGCGAATGGGACTTTCCAGACGGGGGGATAAGCTCCGCTCAAAGGAAGGCTACGCCTCCGAAACGCTCCCGGATGAGCGGGTTGCTACCGTTAAACTGAACGACGATACGGTAATAGATCTTTCTCGCCGTTTAATTAAGCACGGCAAAAAGGAAACTCATCTCACCCCTGCTGAGGGGCGCCTTTTGCGTATCTTTATCGAAAACGTGGGGCGCGTTTTCTCGCATCGGGAATTGGTTTTGCTCGTCCAGGGATATGAAACAGCCCAACATGAAGCACCAGAAATCCTCCGACCTTTGGTGAGCAGACTCCGCCAAAAGATACGTGAAGTCCCTGCATTGAAAGGGACGGTTGTTAGTGTACGCGGCACAGGTTATGTTTTTGAGTATAAAACAGGGGAAGAACAGAGTTGATAGCGTAAGAAAGTCTGATTAGTTTTCTTATTACGTGTGTGGTCCCCAAGGAATATCGGGGGGAATCTGATGGGGGGGGCGTATCCAGTTGAGCCAACCACCAGGTCCTTTTTGGGTTTGTTGTTTTTCAAAACGAACAAGCAAAAGGCTGATTATCAGACCCGCTATGCCAACCCATTGAAGTGGGCTTAGTCTCTCTTGCAGCCAAAGCAGACCTAGCCCAATAGTAACGACCAATTCCCCGAGACCCAAAAGAGCCGTTTGCATCCCCCCGATATGTTTTACGCCTAAGAAAAGCGTTAAGCGTGATAAAAATGTGACTAAAGTGAGCCCAATCACAGGCCACCAGACCACAGTTCCTGTTGGCCACTGAGAATCAAAAATGAAATAAGCGGGGACAACAATCGCACTCATTGAGAGTAAAGTGTAGAGGGTCACCGTTGGCGCAGGAACTTCATAAAGTACGCGTTGATTAATGGGGAGATGAAGCGCATATAGGGCAGAGGCTATTAGCATCATGACGACGCCAACCATATCAATCCCTCCACTATTAACATTCGTAATCAAAACAATAGCGGCTGTCGCTAACACAATTCTGAGAATTGTTAAACGGCTTGGTGCTTGGCGATCTAAAAAAGACCAAATCACTACAAAAACGGGATATAAGGAGTACAGGAGATGCCCAACGCTTGCGCTTAACCGCCCTAATGCCATATAGTAGAAAAGAGAACCAATCCCGTTGATCGCGCCTGCTAATGCACATCCGGCGAGGCCTACAGGAAAAATATAAAGATATTCACGCTTAAAGATCAGGATTAGCACAAGCAATAGTGCTGTGGCCATGCTTGTTCTCAGCGCAACTACAGCTATCGGGGAAAACCCCCAAATTATGGCTTGCTTCCCAAATATTGGTGTTAACCCTAAGAATACAGCTGATACAAAAGCCGCAATGATACCTTTGTTTTTTCCCATTTTCTTTTTTTAATGAATGATCCCTTGGACTTCATCAAGGAATTCGTCGCTCATGAAATCACCTTTTTGTAGAAGTGATTGTATCTGCCCTTTAAGTCTTTCTTTTTCTTCTCTTGTTAATTCTTTAGCTGTTGAAACAATAACCGGTATGCTTTCTGTTTCAGGATCTGCTTTGAGCGCATCCAATACGCCAAAGCCATCTAATTCTGGCATCATCAAGTCGAGAATAATCAGGTCTGGACTTTCACGACGAATAATGCGCAAAGCCTCTTTCCCGTTGGTGGCTTCAAAGAGCGTGAAATCTCCTTGTGATTGTAGAATACGACGAATTAATAACCGGGCTTCTGTTGTATCATCAACAATAACTACTCTTGGGAAGCGCTCCGGAACAACATGGCTAAGAGCGGCAAGAATGCCTTCTTTGGGCGTTTCCTTTTTTGTTTCTTCTTTGGGAAGAATTACATCACGCGCCCAGTTATCTCCTAAAACAAACTTTTCAGGAGGCATGGTGTGCCCCGTACAGTTGACAACAACCGTATCGCCAGATTTTATTACACCAGAGCGAACAAGCTTAAATAGACCAGCGAAGGCAACAGCGGCTGCAGGTTCTGCTGATATCCCTTCCATTTTTGCGAGAACGTGCATGGCACGAAAAGCTTCTTCATCGGTGACACTTTCGAACGCGCCACCCTTGCGATTAACTACTTCGCGTAAGAACTTGTAAGTGCGTCCGGGGTCTCCAGTCGCTAAAGTTTCAATATGCGTTCTGGGTACTTCGACAACCTCAGCGGTTTCTAAATCTTTTTTCCAGCTATCGACTATTGGGGAGCAGCCAGCAGTTTGAACTCCGACAATGGCAGGTTCTTTGTTAATGAATCCCATTTTTTTGAGTTCAGAAAAACCTTTGGAAACGCCCAGCGGTCCCATCCCTCCACTAATGGCTTGAATATACCAATCTGGTGCGCGCCAAAGCGGACTCCTGCCTTCGCTGGTATTATCTGGGCCAAAATAAGCTGTCAATTGCTCCGCGATTTCGTAGCCAATTGTTTTCATTGATTCGACAGATGGAATAGAACGCGCACCCATATTTTGATAGAGATTTCTCTGTTGGGCGAATTCTGATGCCGCTCTCTTTACATTGTCATAAGACCCCGTTACCTTAATGACTTGGCTTCCATATAGGGCTATTTCCCTCATTTTTACTGCGGGAACAAGGCTTGTTACGAAAGCCCAAAGTTTTATACCTGCCCGAGCAGCGTAGGCAGAGTAGGCAATTGCAACGTTTCCTGTAGATGCAACAACCATTTCCGTGATCCCTGCTTCTTTTAGCGCAGCAATTGAAACAGCAGCCTGGCGATCTTTGAAAGAGGCGGTTGGTCCTTGCCGCTCATCTTTTATAAAGATATTGGGGCATCCGAGCATCAACCCTAGATTTGTAGCTTTGATCAAAGGAGTCCCACCTTCCCCAAGCGTTATGGTAGGATTTGGATTGCGGACAGGCAATAATTCGTGATAGCGCCAAAGGTCAAAGGGGCGGTTGGGGATTTGCAAGGGAAGTGTTTTTGAAAGCGTTTCTAAATCATATTCTGCTTCGCGCCATTGCCCACCACATTGGGGGCAATTTATAATGGTAGGAAAATAAGGTGCTTTATGTGCACAATCAGTGCAGCGGAGAATGAAAGACATTATTTTTATTCTTTTCCTTTTAGTTCAGGTTTTTTGAGATGGTTGAGGCTTCGTTCAAGTGTTGCTAATAATTCTTTTGAATCAAGTGAACCTTTTTGAAGCAAATGATGATTTAAAGAATCAAGTTTTTCTTGTTGAGTGGCGCTAATATCGCCTTCACTGATAATAATTACAGGTATTTTTCTAAGCTCTACCGACGCTTGCATTGCTTCTATAATTTCAAAACCACTCATGTCAAGCATAAAGAGGTCGAGAATGACAGCTTGGGGTGGATTGTTGGTAATCTTATCCCACCCAGTAGGTCCATTCTCTGCAATAATAGGTCTGTAGTTTTGAGTTTCAAGGAGCAGTTTTTCAAGGAAGCGAAGATTGTCTGGGTTATCGTCAATGAGCAAAATCTCGTGAATTTCTCCACCTTTATTGATACGACTTAACGAGCCAAGCAAGTCGTCCCCTATGATTGGCTTGAGAAGATAGTCTGTAGCTCCAAGCGAATATCCTTTTTTAGTATCTTCAACAATGCTACAGATTATTGTCGGGAAATTTTGTGTCTCAGGGTCTGATTTTAAATCTTGCAAGACTTGCCAGCCGTCATAGCCAGGCATCATAATATCTAGGGTGATTGCATAGGGCTTGAGTTCTTTGGCACGCTCTACAGCCTTTTGGGGCTCAGTAAGCGGAATAACCAGATAACCTTGTGTATTTAGATAACGCTGGTAGAGATGGATAACATCCTCGTCATCATCGATGGCCAAAATAATAAGGTCATCAGCCTGCGCCTTCTTATCTTCTGTTTCGTATTCAGCTTCAATTTCAGGGCTATCGAAGAATGGCAAGGTGAAGTAGAAGGTGCTGCCTGTTCCTACTTCGCTGCTTAGGCCTATTTCTCCGCCATGCATTGTCACGAGCTCTTTGGAGATTGAAAGCCCCAATCCTGACCCACCAGTTGCACGGGTTGCAGAAGCATCCACCTGAGAGAATGCTTGGAAGAGTTTCTCTTGATCTTCTTCTGAGATACCAGGTCCGCTATCTATAACGCTGATACGAACATTTGAGCCTTCACTCTTCGCGATAACCTTGATCGTCCCTTCGTCTGTAAATTTAGCGGCATTAGAGAAAAGATTGATCAGAATTTGGCGAATACGCATTGAATCGGCCTTAACAGGTGGCAAATTGGATTCAATCTCATCTTCCAAATGTACAGGTTTGTCTTTGACTAAACCCATCACTGTAGACATGACGCTTTTAATCAGTTTTTCTATATCAACTTCATCGAAAGTTAGCTCCATTTTGCCAGCTTCAATCTTGGAAAGATCAAGAATATCGTTGATTAAGCCAAGGAGGTGTTGACCTGAATTGTAGATTGCACTTAGGTCTTGTTGCTGTAAATCGGTTACAGGCCCATCTATCCCTTTAAGAATTACTCGAGAGAAGCCAATAATGGAGTTCAGAGGGGTTCGAAGCTCATGACTCATATTTGCTAAAAATTGACTCTTAAGCTTTTCGAGTTCGCGCATTTCAAAAAAAGCATCTTGTGCTAATTTATAAGAGCGGGCATTATCAATGGCTGTAGCAAATTGATCAGCCAAGAGTTGCAGAACATCAATATCTTCTAAACTGAAAGCATCGACTTCAGTGGCTTGCAGATCTATAGCACCAATAATTCTACGGCCAATTTTAAGTGGGATGGCAGCCTCTGCTTTTGTATCTGGAAGGAGTGGGTTATGACGATGGTTGGGATTTTTAGAAACATCGTTAACGACATAAGGTTCACCCTTTTCTGTAGCCGTCCCAATAACCGATTTTGAGCCAATCTCAAGAGAGTGTTCATTCTTTTTCATTTCCTCGCCGGCTTTGCCCGTTGCTTCACGAACGACAACACTTAATCCTGCTCCGGCTTCTTCAGACGTAAAGATTGCGGCATGATAGTATTTAAAATGTTCCTGAAGCAAATTCACAGCACGCCTAAAGAGAATATCTAAATCCAGAGTTGAGGTAACCAATCGCCCGACTTCAGCGGCTGCTTCCATATACTCGTTCTGTCGCTGTAAGGTGTTTTCTGTATTTTTAATATCAGTAATATCTATGACTGTACTTAGCCAGGATTCCTGTCCTTCATACTCAAAAGACCGTGTTGATGATAACCCCCAGAACATCTCCCCATCACCGCGTTTATAACGAGTTTCAATGTTGAGGAAGCCCCCATACTTTTGAGTGGTTTTGTTAAATTCCTCTAATTCCTCGGCTGAGTAATAGAAGCGCCCTGCTAAGGTCCCCAAAATTTCATCTAAAGGCAAACCTAGAGTATCAGAAACAGCCTGATTGGCGTACAAAAAAGTACCATCGGCTGTGCTGGTGATATGCATTGGGACTGTAGTAGAGTCAAGAATAAATTGAACGCGAGCGTGAGCGTCTTGCAATGCCCTTTCTGATTCTTTTCGCTCTGTAATATCGCGTGCTACCCAATATACTTGATTTTCTCCTAACTTTGAAAGATTTGCATCAAACCACACTTCCTTCCCATCAATATCAAGAGGATACTCAACACTGACTGTTTTACCGCCTTCTAAAGTTTGTTGGATGGCACCATGGACGAGAGAGTGTATTTCTTTAGGGAGAATTTCGTCCATGCGCTTTCCCAAAAGTTCTTCGGGAGGAAGGTAAAGACCGCTTGGATTTGTAGGTGCGATACGAAGGTAGCGTGTATCTTTATCGACAACAAAGATAACATCATCCATTGCTGCGAAAAGAGAACGGAATTCAGTTTCAGACTCTTGTGTTTTGTCAAAAAGACGGGAGGTTTCAATGGAAGTACTAATTTGAAGCAAAATAGTTTGAATTAAATCGATTTGATTTCCCGATAGTGTTTTTTCGGGGTCGTCAAAATCAACGCCAAGTGTGCCAATGGCTTCATTACCTGCAAGCACAGGGAATATGACGAGGCTTTCTGTTTTGCGCTCTTTCATAATATCTTTAATACTCACTGTTAGTGGGTTATTTTGAACATCAAGAATTGAAAGTGGTTGCTGGTTTTCTAAAACTTGCTTGCTGGTTGGATTATTTTCCAAAGGAAGTCTTAGTCCTAGGTCTGCGGCATTTGGCGGAAAATCCGCAGTTAAAACTAAATTCTTTTTTTCTTCATCGAGTAAGGCGATGCCCACATGGAGGGCATCGCTTATCTCTGCAATTTCTTTTGCAATATATACTAAATCATCTTGCATTTCTAAAGTGCTAGATATCTGGGTAACAATCTTATTTACAAGAGCTAATTCTTTCCTACGGCGTTCTGTTTCTTCGAAGAGTTGTGCGGTTTCAATGGAGTTGCCTACTTGCAATAAAATGGTTTGTATCAGTCGAATTTCATCAGGCTCTAAATTGCGGTCTTTTTGATTGAAATCAAGCCCAACTGTTCCAATTGTTTTTACTCCAGAAATCAAAGGAAATATAGCAAGCCCTTGTCTCCCACGTAAAAGAAGAGCGTCTCTAATCCCTTCTAAGCGTGGTTCAATGCGTATGTCATTAATGATTGTCGGCTTTTGTGTTTTTATGACTTCATCGGTAATGCCAGTAACAGGGATTTTCAACCCAATATCATCTTTTTCAAGAGGTGCATCAGCAACAAGAATTACGCTCGTTTCGTTTTTATTGAGGATCGCTATACCGACATGGTCGGCGATATCGGCATCTACAAGTTTTTTTGCAATAAGCTGCAAGCTTTCGTGCACATCTAGGATTTGTGATACTTCACCTACGATATCGTTGATTAAGGTAAGTTCTTCGGTGCGTTGCTGGGTTTCTTCAAAAAGACGCGCATTTTCCAATGCCAACGAAAGCTGTTCGGTTACTTGTTGAACGAGTAACTGCTCTTCGGTATCCCACTTACGTTGGGGGGTGTTATCAACGATCTGAAGTGTCCCCCAGGAATCTGTATCCATGCGAAGAGGCAAGCTCATCGTCGCGTATGAATCGGTCACATCCACTTGCATATCAAGCGAATCTGGTTTTGTTTTCCTGTGTTTTTCTGAAGAAAGAGCTACATCCAATGAAGGTAATTTTTTCGTACCTCCACCTATATTTTTCTGGGGTGGACGCTCTAGTGTCTTTTCTTCCTCTTTGATATCGTCAAAGAGTTTATCGAGACGGTTGTTGATCTTTTTCTTTGACATACTCAATTAGCTCCTGCGCTAATGTTCGGTATTGCTCAGCGCCACGGGTATTCGATTTATACACAGTGATCGGCAAACCAAGAATGGGACTCTCGCGTAATTTGGTATCAATCTCAATCACATTCTTGAATAATCCATCACCAAAGGTGTTTTCCAATTGCGCCTGAATGGTGCGGTGAGAGCGATTGCGCCGATCTAGCATTGTGATCAAAATGCGATATGCCAGTGGCGAGTTATTTTCATTGCGTACTTTTCGAACAAGCGCCATCATATTTCTGAGCGCATAGGCTGAAAAATATTCTGCCTGTGTGGGGATAACAAGAAGATTGGCAGCGTTTAGCGCATTTAGTGTCACCGCGCCAAGAGCAGGGGGGCAGTCGATGATCGCAAAATCGTATTTCATTGGCTGAGAGGCACTGAATGCATCAGCAAGACGAGTGCCATAGTTAAGATGAATGGGCAAGAGCTGTTCAGCACGCTCCATCTTTTTGCTTGATGGCACAATTTCAAGGCGGTCAATTTCACTTTTTTTCCATACATTTTCAAGCGGAATATTCTCAAGCAAAACATCACTTGATGTTAGTGTTGCTCCGCCTGGCTCAAAACCTAATGCTAAAGTTAGATTTGCCTGTGCGTCTAAATCAACCAATAAAACTTGATAGCCTTTTTCGGCCAAGGCTGCGCCGAGGGATAGGGATGTCGTTGTTTTTGCAACGCCACCTTTTTCATTTGAAACTGCGATTACATAAGTCATAATTCGCCTCGCTCTTTGATAATAGGTTGCTACTCTTATTTTGGCAGCTAAGCCTTTTGGATATTCTCCGTTTAATCTACCTTTGGGCTTTGTGGCAGCAACTCAACTTTGCTCACACCCAATGCCTCTTTTAGTTCATCCAATGCCGTCTGGATCATCATCTGTGGGTCATTTGTGCTGCGGATCTTGGTGGTAATGTCGGAGACTAAACGTTCACGCCCTGCACGGCGGGATGTTGTTTCGATCAGGCGAGCATTTTCTAGTGCCAACGCAAAACGATCGACTGTAGCCTGAATAATATCCAGCTCGCCTTCTGTATATTGTTCTGCTGGTTTATCCAAATTGACATTTAGATAACCAATCTTTACATCCCTAAGTTTAATCGGAACTTTGTGCATATAGTCCGTTTTTTCTACTTTGCTATCCTTTTGTAAGGATTCTTTTATTGGTTCCAGACCGGATTGTCTTGCACGATAACCCCTAAGGTCGGTCAATTCACCAAAGCGACTCCACTCATTACTTATATAACGCTGGAAGGTAGCATCAAACTCTTCCAGTGATTCCTGTGATTGCCGGAACAGACGTGTGTTTTGGATTGCGACCGCTACCTGATTTGCCAACGTGGTCAGTACTTCAATATCCTCATCTGAAAAGGCATTGGTTTCTTTGCTTTGTACATCCAGCACACCGATGATCTCACTAGCAACCATTAACGGTAAAGCCATTTCAGAGCGTGTATCAGGAAGATCGGGATTGTTGAAATAGACTGCGTCATCACCTACATCAAGGGCGATACGCGCTTTTTTCTGATCGACAGTAAAACCTACAACGCCCTCCTGCCCAATCCGTAGTTGATGCTTGCGCGCCAACATGGCTTGGCCACCTTCGCTGTTCGCCGCGCGTAAAACGGCAAATTCCTTATCTTCAGAGAGAAGGAAGATACCTACATGATAAAACTCGAAGCGTTCGCTGACTGTTTGGGTGATATAAGGCAAAAGTTGATCCATACCTTGCAGGGAAGCGACCGAGCTAGCCACATTTGCGATAGTTTCAAGTTGTGCGGCACGCTTTTGGGCTTTAGCTGAAATTTGCTCCAATTCTGCCGTACGCTCAGCCACTTGCTCTTCCAATCCACCCAGCATATTTTGCACCCTCTTAGCCATTTCATTAAAAGCCAATGCGAGCGTTCCTATTTCATCTTGGGATTTAACTTCTGCGCGCGCGCCTAAATCTCCACGAGCAATTTCCTTTGACGTGTATGATAATTCTAGTATAGATGCCACGAGTGTGTTTGCAACCGCATAACCAATTATAGCTAATAGCAAGCCAACAACGAACGATATAAAAATTGAATTTCTGCTTAATCTTAGAGAGTTCTCGATCTCTTCATCAACTACTCTTTGCAGATTTGCATTTTCTGCATCTACTTTTTCTGCTATGCTATTTGATTTTCTGACTAAAGATAAAGTTTCTGTATGGGAATTTATCACTTCTATAGTGAGCGGCCTTATTTGTTCTTTAATTCTAGTCACTTGCTGGAGAATAGAAGCTTCTTTAGTCTCATCTTCATCAAAAGTAAGAGAAAGCTCAGTTATAGTCTTGTCTAGTATTTCCAAAGTTTCTTCAAAGTCTTCCAGAGTTTCTTCTTCACTTAATACAATATACTCGTTCACTTCTCTTTGCAGTGCTTGGATGGCTAACGAAAAAGTACTTAATAGATCTTTTGTCCTAAGGGCACCTTTTTCAAGCTCTTCGAAATTTTCTTCCTGAATATTGCGCCGGACTTCTTCGTTGGTAATTTCTTGCATTGTATAAAATAAGGTACTAATAGGCTCTTCAAGAGAGTCTAATTCTTCAAGAAGCTCCAGTGTTCTGCTATGTGATGTGATAGCATTCTTGTTTGCAGCAGAAATTTCTTCAATAGTAGCGGTGAACGATTCTAATACTTCAGTTTCTCCAGGATCATCTCCTAAAAATTCAGAATAGCCTTTTAGTTTTATGTTGATATACGCTTCTGTGTTTAAAAAACGTGTCCTGTGTATTTGATTACCTGTGGCTATGTATGAAGCACTTTCAGACTGAAGTTGCTGAGTCATTTTTAAGATTTGCTCACCCTCTTTTACTGTTGGGAGCGTATCTTGCAAAATGGGCTGCAAAGCACTTTGAATAATGACATTTGAAGCAATACCAACCAGAAGCCCCAAAAGAGCAAAGGTGATAACTGCTTTTTGTCTTAGGCCTAGTCTGTTTTGAAAATTAAGTATTGGGTTTGCCATATTATTACTCTTGTTTCTTTTGTTCTTCAATTTGCAAAATAACATCAGATGCGCCTAATACATCTCGCAGTTCTTCAACTGCTATTTGCATCAGATTTTCGATTCTGGTTGTTGTATTGAATTTTTCAGAGATGTTGCCAATAACTTGCTCTTTTGCAGCCAAACGTTGGGAATTTTCCAGGAGACGAGCATTTTCAAGAGCCAATGCTGCACGATTAGCAACCGCCTGTACTAACTCCATATCCTCTGTACCGAAGAATTTTGTAGTCTCTTTTTTTCGGATCTTGAGCGTGCCAATTACTTCATTATGCACTTGCACAGGTACCAAAAGGATATCTTCGTGGGCTTCCAGTTTTGTATCTTCTTCTAGTAATTCTGATGTGGTGCTTATATTTTTTTCAGTATAACGATATCCTTTATTTTGTTGCTCAGAAGCAAGTTCTGCCCAGGCCTGATGCGTATGTTGACGAGAGACAGCTTGAGCTTCTTTAAGTGCAACTTCTGCTATTTCAGCCTGACGAGCATTTTCAATCGCAATAGCAACTTGATTCGACAATGTATTGAAAATATTTGTGTCTTCCTCGGTGAATATCGCCTCGCGCTTGCTTTGGACATCCAAAACGCCAATGATCTCATCACCAAAGACCAACGGAAGAGCCATTTCAGAACGTGTCTCCGGTAAATCAGGATTGTCAAAATATGCTGCATCTGTACCGACATCCAGTGCGATTCGTGCACGCCCATCCGCAGCTACATTGCCAACAATGCCAACTCTTCCAACTGCAAGGCGATGTCCACGATCAAGCATTTTTTTACCACCTAGGCTATTTGCTGCCTGCAAAACAGCGTAATCTTTTGTTTCGTTCAAAAGGAAGATGCCTGTATGATAAAAATCGAAGTCTTGGCTAATTTGCTCGGTGATGGTTGGGAGTAAACTATCAAGATCTTTTACTACCGCAATAGTCTGTGCCACTTCTGCTATTGCCTGCAATTGTTGGGCACGGTTTTCTAGCTTTTCTGCAGCATATTCCAATTCTGATGTACGCTCATCTACCCGTTCTTCAAGTGTGCCTTTCAGGCGGGTTAGTTCTTTATTTGCCGTGATTTGAATCTCTTCGTTTATTTTTGCAGCTTCTGCGCTTTGATTTAATCTCCTGATAAGAAAAGCTGTAATTAAAGCAATTGCGAAATTAAGCACCCAGAACACCCCTACGTCCCGAGCGTTTATAAAATCTGATACCGGAGTAATTAGATATTCATTTAATTCAGCATATCCAACTGTTGCAACCACCAAAGTTGATATGAAACCAAAAATGATAGCCCCTTTTTCTCCGAGAAGGAGTCCCGCAAGAATAGCAATGACTGGGAAGCCAATAATGGTCGCATCACGAACACCTTCTCCTTCAATAATAAAATAAGTTAAGACGAAAAAAACTGCTGTTGGGGTAATGATGCGGGTGGGGAGAAGTACGTTTCTGAAAAAGACAAGGAGCAGGCTAAGAAAAATCAATGCGATCATCACTGTCAATACATTCCTGCCGGCTTGATTTTGAACTAGATCAAGCACAAGAGTTGCAATGCTGGTGAGCATTACAATTACGGAACTTGTAATCACAGTACCACGAAAGCGTTTATCGCTATCAGTTGGGGTTTGTTGTGTGGTGAGTTCTTTTTCTGTTGACATAATATTCTCTATAAGTTATCAGAATCATTTATTCTTTTTTGCTTTAGGATCTGTTAATTCAAAAGTCACTTCGGGGCTATCCAAAGCCAACCCTAATTCTTGAACAGTGGTGCGTAAAATGGATTCCATCTGGATCGATGAACCAATTTTCGCTGTGATATCAGAGATAATCGCTTCGCGCTCTGCTTTGCGCTGTGTCTCATCAAAAAGACGGGCACTCTCTAGTGCAACACTAAGCTGCTCAGATATCGCTTGTGTTATTTCAAGCTCTTCTTCTGTCCAGGGTTCTGCGTCTTTGTTTTTGCGGATTTTGATACCGCCAAGCGTATAATCACGATTTTTAATTGGGATGATGGCTGTTAGCCCATCATCTTGCAGGAGTTCGCTCTTGCCTGCAACTTGCGTGAGGTCAATAGACATTTTCTCATCTTCAACAGAGGTGACTGTTCCATCTTCCTGGACGATATATCTCGGATTTTGGCTTTGGGATATTTTTTGCCATGATTCTTGGCTAAGCTGTCCATAGGCTTTGCGCTCAGCAAGCAAGGCTTCTTCTGATTTAGCAAAAAGCTCTGCATTATCGAGCGCAACTGCAACTTGGTCTGCCATTGTTTGCAATGTGGTGATAATCGATTCGTCAAAGGCAGATTCTTCGGTGCTTTGCACCGTCAGTGCGCCGAGCACGCGTCCCCGAGAGCGAAGCGGGAGCGCACCCTCGGAACGAGTTTCGGGGAGATCGGGGTTCTCAAATCGGACAGCATCCTCACCCACATCCAATGCGATACGAGCTTCTTCGTTTTCGATACTCCATCCGATCATCCCCTCGCCAATACGGAGTCTGTGTTCGCGTTGTAGCATCCTTTGCCCGGCTTCACCCGTTCCAGCTTTTAGGACAGCCCATTCATTTTTGTTATCTGTGAGAAAGAGCCCAACGTAATAGAGGCCGAAGCGTTCTTTGATCAGATCTACAATTTGAACGATGAGCATATTCGTATCTAGCATTGAGCCGACAGCACGGCTAACTTCTGCGGCACCTTCAAGATAGCCTGTGCGAGTTTCAAGATCTTTTGTGCGCTCTTCAACGCGATTTTCTAGCGTTTCAACAATTCCGCGAAGACGTGAGACAAGATTGTTAAAGGTCAGTGCTAGAGAGCCAATCTCGTCGTCTGTATCAACAGATGCTACAGCATTTAAGTCACCCTCTACAAACTTTTGGGCGGTATTTTTTAGCCGAAGAATAGGGGCTATCAAAATGTTGGATAAGGCAATGCCTGAAAATATAGCAAAAGCAATTAGAACTAATGCAGCTATGAAAATGCGGCGAGTTTGTTCTTGTATAGGAGCGAGAAAAATAACGCTTGGTTGAGCAGTGGTAATAAGCCAAGGCACAGTTTCGAGCTGTGTTACTGCACCTGATGTAGCACTTTCAGATCTTAGGTTTTCGCTAGAAAAATAAGGCGTGCTGGCAAAATCGCTTAATCTTTCTTCAAGTTCTTTGTTATCGTGAAAGATATCCTCATCAGGGATGAGGGACGGCACAAGGAGGTTTTCTCTAAGGTTGTTGATGTCTTCGCTACTTGGGGGGTAGGCGATTTTTCCTATTAGGTTTGGGTTTTGGGAGTGCGCTAAAAAGATGTGATTGCTATCGAATAAGGCTGAGTAAGAGCCTTCACCGACAATATTTCTTTCGTTGATAAGCACATCTTGGAGTGCAGATGCGCGGTATTTTACGCGAAGAACGCCGGTGATGATGCCCATCTCGTTGTGGACAGGGACGCTGAAAAATAAAACAGCTTCTTTCTCGTCGGGAAGGTATAGCACCGGTGAAATATATTTTTCATTTGCATTGAGCGAGAGCTGGAAATAATCTTCTGTGGATTCATTGCGCCCAATATTTGCGGTATCTGAATCAATCACGTTGATACCGTTGATATCAAGAAGCCCGTAAGAAAGAATATCTGGGTTGCTGTTTTTTGACGAAAAAAGAAGATTTTGAACTTGTCGCTCCGTTTGCGTATTTTGTCTTTTTTCTGGAGCGAGCAGTAGATAAGACCGTAAATCCAGATATGCCGAAGCTGTAGAAACAGAATCCAGGGTGTAACTTAAGAAAGTATCAACATTATTCGCAGAAGCAGAGGCATTTGCAAGTAGTTTTTCGTTGGCGTTGGTCTCTAATACTTGGCGCATAGTTAAGTTGATTAAGGTAAATGCGGCTCCAATGACAAGGCTGCTCAAAAAAATAAAAGCTAGAACAAGTTTGGTACGAAAAGGATAAGAGGAGAATTGGCGAACAAGGACTAAAGCAAAAACAGCAGATATAGTACCAATAATAATTGTCATTATATCTATATCTGATTGAAATTCTATTTGGAATCTAGGCACAAAAAAATCAACTAGAAGTCCTGCGATTCCTCCCAATATGGTAATAAGAATAGCTTGTTGTTGCGTTTTTGCAGAGAGCATTAATACTGTTCCGCTTATCCCCAGAATAATGATAGGTACAATCATTATTCGCCCCATTCCCGCAATCAAAAAGGACATGCCTGCAACTGAAAACAAAAATGAAAGGAGCATAACCCACCCGCTTTGTTGGGCATTTTCGTGAAAAGCAAACCATGCTCCTATACTTGTTGCTGTAGCGAACCCTGCCATTAAAAGAGCCACACCATATAATTGCCAAATTCCAGAAGACGTTGCAAAATAGAAATTATACGCACCAAAAAGTGAGGCACCCACAGCAGTAAACACTGATAGCCAGAACGCATTGCGCGCTTGGCCTTTTAGTGTTTTAAGTTTTGGGATTTTATTCGTTGTCATAACTCTATCCTTAGTGTCAGGACTCTTTTCCAAGGGTGTCTGGATTTTCTGCGTCTAGCCAAACTTCAGTTTCAACCTTGCCTAGAATTTTATGTAATTCCTGAGCGGCTGTTTCGAGAACACTTTCAATATCCAAAGTCTCACGAATACGGGCGGAAGTTTCGCCAATAACGCGCTCGCGTGCTACGCGGCGTTGACTCTGATCAAAGAGCCGGGCACTTTCGAGCGCAACACTAACTTGCTCTGCCAGAACTCCTGCGAATTCAAGCTCTTCTTTTGTCCAAGAGCCATGTCCTTCTTCTTTGCGCAATTTAACACCGCCTAATATATGCCCACGAATCTTGATTGGGATAAGTGCGGTTAAGCCTTTATCTTGCAGAAGGGGAGTGTCTTGAAGCCTTTGCTCCACATCTGAGGACAGCTGATTGCGAGTAACACGAACGTGATTGGGCGTATCAGAGATATATCTGGGGATACTTTCCCTTTGTAGCAATTTAAGCCAATCCTCTTGGCTCAATTCTCCATAAGCTTTGCGCTCTGCTTCCAGCACGGCTTCATTCTTGGCCAATAGTTCAGCATTATCAATCGCAATAGCAATTTGATCTACCATTGTTTGCAATGTAGAGATAATCTCTGGTGTAAAGGCGGCTGCCGTTTCGCTCTGAATTGTCAGTGCGCCGAGCACCTCTCCCCGAGAGCGAAGCGGAAGAGCACCCTCGGAGCGGGTTTCGGGGAGATCTGGATTCTCAAACTGAACGGCATCATCTCCAACATCCAGCGCAATACGCGCTTCGGCATTTGCTATGCTCCATCCAATCATACCTTTGCCAATTTTGAGTTGATGCTTGCGCTCAAGCATTCTTTTGCCTGCTTCGCCAGTGCCCGCCTGCAAGACTGCCCACTCATTTTTTTCGTCCACAAGGAAAAGCCCAACGTAATAGAGCGAAAAACGTTCTTTGATCAACTTTACGACTTCTGATATAAGTTGATTTGTGTCGGTATAGGAGGCAATTCTTTGGCTGACTTCAGCAGAGCTTTCAAGATAGGCTGAGTGTTCTTCAAGACTTCTCGTGCGCTCTGCGATGACACTCTCTTGATCTTTTAGTGTACTATCAAGCTGCTGAGACAGAGTGTTAAAGGTTCTGCCGAGATCTCCAAATTCATCTGGGGGTAATTTTCTGACTCGAGCAGAGAGGTCTCCCGCGATTTGTTCTTCGGCAACAGATGCCAAAGCACCAACAGGGCGTAACACAACCTGAGTAATAACACCACCTAAAACCAGCAAGCCAATTAGTGTTAGGATAACTGCCGGAATTAAAACAGATTGCCTACTCTGCTTGATAGCTTCCAATGTTTCTGTGCGGGGCTGGATAATTTCGACGATGCCAATGACCCGGCCACCATATGCTAGCATCGGGGCGATAATTACGGCTAGCTCTTCATTTTCTATGGAAACAAATTGGATCGAGGGTTCTTTTTTGTCTAAAACACGATCATAAATATCTGAAGGGATAGAGAGGGAGATTAGATCATCATCAGAACTAACATAGTGAAAGACTTTTTCTGTAGGCCTTGTGTGGTCATCATCAGCTTCTAATCCTGGCAATTCGGCAGCTTCATGAGTTACCCATAAGTTGTAATCTGCATCCGTGCGCTCTTTAAAATCATTGATAAAGGCTTGATCATAATCTAAGCCTACTTCAATCATGCCTATAAATTGACCATCTTTCAAGAGCGGAGAAACGCTTCGAACACCAATGCGCCCTGGGCCCACTTCTACGCCCGAGATAGTTTCTTGCGTTTCCAGAGCAGCGGCAGCTGTAAAGCGATAGGTAACATCATCTCCAAAATTATCTCTATTATGTATTCGAATGAAAACCGTTCCATCGGGGTTTTCAACATAAAGATGGCGGATATTATTTTCCTCTTTCAGAGTTTCAAAAATTGGAGATAAAAGCGTGTATAAAGCATCACGGTCCCCAGCGAGATACAAGTCTTTTACATCTTCTCTGTCCGCATAACTTAGAGAGAGAGCCGCCGATGAAACTGTTTGAGCCTTAATATAATCGTTATACCCATCATAGAGAAAGTAGAGATGATCTCTTTCTGCCTTTTCGCTTACTTCGCGAGAAACGCGTAAATTCACACCAGTTTGAAAGAAAACGACAACGCTAAGCACAATGAAGGTTGCAAAAAGTAATTTGACGCGTATGTTGACACCAGTAAAACTAGCCCAAAAACTGCCCCGGGAGTCCCTTTCGGTTTGAGAGGAGGTTTGCTCTAAAATTTCACTCATCCGCTTTTCTCCACGTTTTTGTCATTCCCGTTTTCTGGTACAGAGTTGTTCTCCGCATTTAGCCAAACCTCTGCTTCCGCAACACCGAGGGCATTTCGCAACTCACGGGCGGCTGCTTCAAGGACGCCTTCAATTTCCAAACTTTCACGTACTTGGCTAGATATATCAGCGATAGTCCTTTCACGCTCCGCTTGTTGTTGCGAGTCTTGATAAAGGCGCGCACTATCCATTGCTGTTTCCAGGCGTGACCCCAAAATTCTCAATAACTCTTTTTCCGATGCAGTCCAAGCGCGGTTTTTCGGTTTCTGGGCATCAATAAATCCAATCACCTTGCCGCGAATTGAAATCGGAATTTTTTCAGACCCATCATCTTTAGCTTCTGGACGATATGATTTTGCAGGCACAAGCGTTAGGCCATTTTCATCTCTTCGGTAAGCACCTAAATTTTGCGATTTGCTAATATTTTTCCAGGCTGCTTGGGTAATTTTTCCGTACGCACGACGCTCGGCCTCTAGCGCACTTTCTTTTTGAGCAAGCAAATCGGCGTTTTCAAGCAAGAGAGCGATCTGATCGGCAAAGGTCTGCAAAATACTCACACGTTCATGCCCAAAAACATCAGAAACTTCGCTTTGAAGAACTAAAGCACCAAGCACTTCTTCTCGTCCACGCAAGGGGATGGCGACAAAAGAACGTGTATCGTCCAAAGCCATATTTAATTTGATTTCGGAATCTGAGCCCGTATATGCCGCTCCTTCGACAACAGCCATTCCGACAATATCTTCATTTAGGGATAGGATGTAATCGCCCTTGGAGTGGGCTTGTTCATTCCAACCAATGCTGGATGCCAAGCGAAGCACATTTTCCGTTTCAAGAAGAAAAACAGCCGCACTGCTTAAGTCAAATGCTTCAGCAAGAAGTTTTGGCAGTGCATTAAGTATGTCTTGATAATCAATTAGTGAAGCCAGTTTTCGACTGATCTTTGCAGATGCTCCCAATGCACTTGAGCGCCGCTCAAGAAGAGCATGCTGTTCTTCCAACACCCTGCTTTGTTCTTCAGATTTTCTTGCCAGCGATGAACTTCTCTTAATATTTTGGCTAAGGTTTACCAATAGCGTGCCGATGGATAATGTTGCGGTTATCCCAACAATAAAAAGTGAAACCGTCGTTCCTGCCCAAGCTGCGAACGTAAATTGATTGATTTCTGGTGGAGGGAGGATCGAAGCTGTAAAGAGATAGCCCATTACACCCCAAGCAATAGCAGATGCAAAAGCGACAACTAACCCAGCTCTTCGCCCAAGAAAAACAATCGTCAAAAATACAGAGAGAATAAACCAAACACGGCCATCACCAATAGCGGCATATTGAATAGAAGCTATTAGGCCGACCGCAAAAATAATTGCAACGAAAATCGATGTTCGATAGACTGTTGGGATACGAGGCAAAAATGCGGCAATCATAATTAATAAATAAGAAACGGTATAAGCCAATAATAATTCTCGTGAGAGTATTTTGTAATTTAGAAGAAGATTAGCAATATAAGCTACACTCGCTGCAATACCGATGGCTCTGATAACTCTGCCAAAAGCCACTTCTCGCCAAGTTTGCAGGGCATCTGTTTCTTTTTCGTGAATGGATGGATGTAATGAGTCAGGGAGAGATGTCATGCGATCTCCTCTTCGTTTGGTGTATCAGCAGAGCTGAGGTGAATTGTGATGTGTTCGAGGTCTAATAATTTATAGAGTTCATCAGCGGCCAAGCGTATAACGGATTCAACATTCATTGTTTCTCGCATCCGATTTGAGATTTCACCAACAACACGTTCTCGATCTGCTTGTTGTCTTGTTTCTTCGAAAAGACGAGCACTATCCATTACCTGGCTAAGCTCTGCTGTTAGAACTTCTGCTAAATCCAGATCTTTTTGATCCCATGATTCTGCATTCTCTGGCTTGGAAAGACGAATCGCGCCAACCGACTTCCCACGCACTGTAATTGGAATATTCGCGGTTAGGTTATTCTCATCAAGCATCATTTGATTTTCTTCCGTGGCCTGATCAATCCCTCTTTCAGCATTTTTTTCGAGAGGGTAAATAGCCCCATCGCTACTGCCGCGATATCCGTAGCTCTCTTCTTTATGAATGAGCTCTTGCCACCCCAGATGGCTTTGCTCACCGTAAGCGCGCTGAGCCGTAGCCAGCGCTTTTCGGTTTTCCTCGAAGAGGCGAGCGTTTTCAATGGCGATGGCTATTTGATCTGCTAATACCTGTAAAGTAGCAATATCGGCTTCGGTAAAAGCTCCACCTTTTGTGCTTTGAATATCGAGAGCACCAAGGGTTTTTCCACCAGCGATGAGAGGGAGTGCCATTTCGGAGCGTGTAAGTGGAAGGTCGGGATTGTCAAAGAAAGCGGCATCCTGCCCAACGTCGAGGGCGATACGGGCTTCTCCTTTTGCGGTAACATAGCCTACGATCCCGACTTCGCCCACCTTGAGTTTATGGTCACGGGCAAGCATCCGCAAACCGCCATCACTATTTGCTGCTCGGAGAAGGGCATACTCTCCAAGAGGATCGATCAGAAAAATCCCAGCGTGGTAAAAGCCAAACTGCCGGCTAATTAGTTTGGTTGTCTGAGAAAGTAATTCATCAAGATCGCGTAAGGTAGCGGCAGCACTCCCCACATCAACTGCAGCCCGAAGTTGTTGTGCGCTTCGTTCCAAAGCTTGTGTGCGTTCAGCAACACGCTCTTCAAGAGTTTTGATCAGGGTGTCTAATTGGGCTGTCATACTATTAAAGGCAGTTCCTAATGCGCCTATTTCATCTTCTGAGTTAACTTCGATGCGTGCGTTCAGGTCTCCCTTGGCGACCCTGTTTGCTGTATTGGCGAAGCGCAGAATGGGGTTTGTAAGATATTGACTGCCAGCGTAAGCAAAAAAAGCTGCACCGATCGCGATAAAAATGGTTAAAAGGGTGTTTGTGTCGCTTTGCTGCTGAAAAGGGAGATTAAAGGTCTCAAGGTCTTGAGAGATCACAACAATCCAGGAGAGCAACTTCTCATCAACTTCGGCAGTCGCAATTACGTCAAGAGGTATATTTATTCCAGAGTTCCGAGGGAATACTTGTGCCTCAAATACAGGAAGCGCTAAACGGTTACGTAGCCCTGCGTCGAAACCAGGCACGTCTAGTGTGAGTTGTGCGGTACTCCCAGGAGGAAGAATATGCCCCATTTGCAAAGGTGTAATCACGTTTGTTGTCAGTGGCGTTACTGAATGCAAGTTCAGTGCTGCGTTTCTGCTATTGGCTAAAATCAGGTATACCGAGGCTGGGTCTTCAGGGGATATTTGGTTTACAGTCTTTTCAGAAAGAAGGCTTGCAAAAACACTGACCTTATTCGCCTCCTCGGTTTGTACATAATCATTAATAAATCGTTGTAAGGAAGTAAGTTTGTATTCAGCACGAATGACGCCAATGTTTTTGTCAACAAAGCCCGTCTTTTTATCAACAATAAGGGTGTGAACGGGCGCGCTAAAATATATTGAATATTCATCAAAGCCTGTTCGGAGTACATCAGAAACGAAAGGCAAGCCTGTTTCTAAAGGCTTGGTAAAATAGTTCGATTCGCCTTCGTTGTTGCCAATATTCTCTGAAGATGTGTCAAGAATATTTTCTCCAGAAATGTCTAATATCGCATAGGAATTGATCTGTAAGATGTTTTTTCTTCTGAATGAACGCAGACTTTCAAGGGTTTCTTCTTCCAGTGCCTGACGCTCAACACTTTCTTCATTTTCTTGGATGCTTTGGAGCATTAAAAGATAGTTGATAATAGAAGCGTTTTCTCCACTTGAACGAAGCGCGCTTTTATTCGTTGAAATATAACGATCTATATTTTGGGCAATAAAAGAAGCCTTTACACGCATTTCCTCGGTTTGACGAGGAATCAGAGAGTTCTCTAAAGAAACAGAACTGGTTATGCTTAAGATGATAATAGGTGCCAGAACAATTAGAACCATTGATAGCGTTAGCTTTGAGGAAAGCAGTAAGAGACGGTGTTGCCTGAAGAGAGAGATTGTGAGGATAAGAGGAATGATTACGGCTGCTACGGTCATCGTTCTTACCATAAGCTCAATATTTTCTGAGAGTTGTCGATAAGGAGGTAAATAGCGGGCAGCAAGAATATCGAAAATTAGATAAAAAGAGCTTGAGAAAATTCCTAAGCTCAGCACTCGAGCAAAGAACTTTGGTTTTAGTGTGAGCAGTCCAATGAAGGGTACTATTGTGGCAACCAAAACACTAAAAATTATATCCAGATCAGCTATAAGCGCATTGCGCAGGGCTAAAGTGAGTGCGAGAGAAATGAGTAGTAACCAAATCCCCTTTTCCTTTTTGCCATTCCGAATAACTATTGCACTAAAAGTGGTAAGGAATACAAAAATCAAAACCACAACTGAGTCTAGATAAGAAATAACTGCTCTCGTGGTAAAGCTTATTTGGAGCGAAACAACAAAATTAATCAGAGCAGCTACAGTAAAAATAAGAGCAGTGATAAAGGCATTGCGCGTTTGCCTGCTAATGGTTGATTCTTCTAATGATGATTGTTTTAAGTTTTGCATCGTCACGGACGGTTCCATTGCCTAGTTTTCAACCTCATTATCTTCTGGTAGATTAAGCCGTACTTCTATTTCGTCAAGATTAAATGTTTTTCTCATTTCTTCAATTGCAGTTTTTACAACAGTGTCCATATCAAGTGTTTCTCTCAGCTTGGAGGAAAACCCAGAGACAAGTTGATCTCGATTTGCTTGCTCGCGTGTTTCTTCTACAAGCCTGGTGTTTTCTACCGCTAAACCAATTTGATTTGCTACGTCAGCGATCAAAACTTGCTCTTTTTTTGTCCACTCTCGCGAAGCTCTTTTTAAGGTTAGAGTCCCTATAGCTGTGCTTCGTAGGATGATGGGCAAGGCAACATCTTCTGTATCTTCTTCAGTTTTAGGTGCTTCTGATCTCTCCAGCGTATTGATACCAAGAGGGGTAAATCTGAATCCATGATGTTGGCTTTTCAGACGCTCACGCCATGCTTCTTGTGCGTTTTCAGCAGAAATATATTTTAATTGCGCAAGGTGAGCTTGTGTTTCTTCAATCAGACTGGCATTTTGGATGGCTAAGGCCAGTTGATTTGCAAGTGTTTGAAAAATTTCAAGGTCATGATGATCAAAGGCTTGAGCTTCTGTAGATTGAATGTCAAGAATACCAATTACGCTATCTTGAATGAGCAGAGGTAGGGCTATCTCAGAGCGAGTCTGGGGTAGCTCGGGATTATCAAAAAATACGGCGTCGGTTCCGACATCCAACGCAATATGTGGCCGCTGTGATACAGCAGTCAGGCCTACAATCCCTTCACTCCCAATCCGCAATTGGTGGCCCCGCTCTAGCATACGTTGCCCCCCTTCTGATGACGCTGCTTGTAATATTGCAAATTCTCTTTTACTATCAAGCAAGAAAATGCCTGTGTGATAGTAACCGAATCTCTCAGAGATCAGCTGAGTTACCTTAGGTAGCAAAGTCCTAACATCCTGTGAAGCAAGGGCATCCTGAGCAACTTGAGATGCTGCTTCTAATTGTACGGCTTTATATTCGAGATCTTTAGTACGCTCGTCAATGCGTTCTTCGAGACTATTCAACGTATTATGTAGCTGGTTTGTAACATTCTGAAAGGTGTTTGATAACACGCCAATTTCATCTTTACGCATCCTGCGTAAAGGGCTAGTCCAATCTCCAGTGCCAATTTTTTGTACGGCAGCAACCAATTCTTGTATAGGATTTACAAGTTGATTTGTTGCCCAAACTCCAATAATTATTGTAAATGCCAAGAGAAATAGCCCTAAAGACAATATCCGAGTGAAAACCAATTGTCTGGTGTTTTCTGACAATTCCTGTTGCAAAAGAGTAACGGACTCGAGTAATTGCGATTCGGGCACAACAGTTGCCAAGCTCCAGCCAGTGATATTTAGCGGAGCATAAGCCACAAAAAGAATGTCATCATCGTTTTGAATTTCTTTGAACCCAGTCTCTTTTGCCAACATGGCTTCAATTAAAGGATCAAAACCAGAGCCATTATCTTTTAAATTGGCAATTGTTTCAAAGCTGTCTAAGCTCTGATTGAAAATATCTAGATAACCTTGTTCGGGGAGCACTATAGCTCGCCCTGTCTCATCAATCAAAAAGGTATAGCTGTTTTCAAAAACCTGTGTGTTTTTCACTGTTGCTTCGATATCATCAAGGGAGACATCAATGCCGATCACACCAATAAGATTGTCTGTGCGGTATACAGGGATAGCGGCGGTGACAAGCAAACCTTGACCGGTCGCATCTTCGTAAATTTCAGACCATACCACCGAGCCATCAGGGTTTTCTTCCACAGCATTTGTATACCAAGGGCGTTGGGAAACTCTGAAGTCGGGAGGCAGGGCTGTTCCAAGATTAATATTAGGATAATAGCGTGTAATCTCACCCTCTGTACCCAGATAAATAGCCGTGATATTCTCACTACTTTCGAAGGATGATTTTAATAGGGTGTCAAGATGCGAACCAAGTTCCAAATTAGAAATAACTTCTTCGTTGATAGCGATCATATTAGGGACATAAACACTAACAACATCATTCTCGTCGTTGGCAAACTGACCATCACCGCCAACGTTCATATGCTCATCAACACGCCATATGGTGGCTTGTTGAAATTGCGTTGAGTTTGTAAAAATATCGCTGGCATATAAGGCCAGATAATTCGCATCTTGATGAACAGTTTCCAGAATAGCATCATTCTGTTGAGCGGTTTTTTCGACGAGTTGCACCATAAAATCAGCCGCTTGCTTTTTGAGCGCTGATTGGACAACCTGCTGTGCACTGCTTGAGGCCGTAAATAATGTGCTCACAGCAAGGTAGCCAGAGGCAAACAGGGTCACTGTTGTAAGACCAAGAAACAAGACCAATAGCTTGGTACGAATACTATCCCTTACCGCGATTCTCCCTTTATGCTCCATGGCTTTTATTCTCCATGTCGTTACTTGAGTCTTCTTCAAAATCTTCCGGAATAGCAAGCTCAATGATAGCTTCGCTGGCACCTAACGCACTGCCTAATTCTTTGAGTGCTATCTTCAAGATGCCATCTGTTGTATTGGATGACCATATTTTGCTCGTGATTTCAGCAACAAGCCTTTCTTGTAAAGCAACCTGTTGACTTTCTTCAAGGAGACGAGCATTTTCCAAAGCTAAAGCCGCTTGCGTAGCAACAGACTCCACCCAATCTTGATCTTCTGCCGACCAATCTGAACCACTATCAAGCGTGATCTCTCCAATAATCTGGTCTCGCAATGCCAATGGGACGTTAAGAGCTGCGTCGCCAAGCTGAGACTTCTCGCCCAATAAAAATTCAAGATCTCCTTGGGAATCTAGCGTGTCGGTCCAAGCTTTTGAAAGTTGCATTTTCTGGCTGGCACGAATTTCTTTTAACGCTTGTTGGGATTTTTGGAAAGTGTGTGCGTTTTGAAGAGCGATCGCTACTTGATTTGCCATTGCCTCTAATGTCTCGGTAACATTCTCGTCAAAGGCATTTGCTTCCGTTGATTGTGCATCTAGGGCACCCAAAACATTTCCGCCAACAACGAGCGGGAGAGCGATTTCTGAGCGTGTATCGGGGAGTAGGGGATTGTCAAAACGAACAGCTTCCAAGCCAACATCGTGCGCTATTCGAGCTTCTCTTAAGTTGATCGCGGAGCCTACCATGCTTTTTCCAGCAATGGAAAGGCGATGTTTTTTTGCTTGCAATTCTTTGCCAGCTTCGCCTGTTGCGCTTTTAAGCTCTGCCCAGCGTCCGTCTGGAGAAATTAAGAAAATAGCTGCGTAGTAATATCCTAAACGTTCCGTAATTAAGTTAGCCACTTCATTTATAAGAATATCAGGGTCAAGAATCGAGCTAATAGCCCGCCCAACTTCGGATGTGGCTTCAAGTTGCTCTGTTCTCATCGCAATTTGCGATTCAAGACCGTCTTGTAACTCATCAAGTCGGGAAACCATGCGATTGAAATAGACAGTTAGCTCTCCCGTTTCATCGGGTGTAGTTATACTTGCTCTTTGTTTTAAGTCGCCTCCTTCTATTTTATTAAAGGTTTGAACGAGTTCTTGAAGAGGCGCAGATACTGACCGCGCAAATAATGCCGAAAGCAAAGCACCAAAAAGAATGGTCAAAAAAGCAACAACCAGTGATTGCGCTTGCATTGCTCCCAGCACAGATGGGTCGCCTGTCTCAAGGGCTTTTGCTGTTTGATGATAGCCAATGGGGGCAACCAAAAGAATGCTGGTTAGAATTATGGCAAGAATAACGGCTTGCAACTTGATTGAGATGCTAATGCCTCTGGTTCTGATCTGTAATTCATCAGAGGCTTCTTGAGGGTATAAGACCTCGTAAGCGGGCTTGAGAAAATGATCAAGAAGAAGGAGGGAAAGTGTTGAGCTACCCAAGAGTGCGGCAAAACTCCCTAAGAGGGTGTAGATGATCTGGTCGAGCGTAATCTTCAGGACAGTTACTTGAAAAAATACTGCAGGAAGTATTGTAATAAAGATGCCGGCGATGAAAATAAAAAGACTATAGCGCCAAGCAAGAGATGTGAGTTGATTCCAGACGAGAAGGTCATCTTTTCTTTGGGAGTATTCTCTTTCTTTTTGCCAGCGATTAAGTTTTTCTCGTACACTGCCATGGGAGACGTAAATAATACCAAGCGCCAGCAAATTGACAACCAGAAGTCCTGCTCCTATAAATCTAGCTAAAGCTGTTAATTCGCCTGGTGAAAATTCAGCGTTAACTTGAATGGAGTAGTTTGCAGCGATTGCTCCAAAACCTGAAAAAAACTGTGTGATAAGCACAACAATAAGCAGATACCAGCCGCCTGTTCGCCGCATCATTTTTTGGAGAAAGGTAGTTTTTTTCTCAGGATTATTCATTCTCACTCTCAATTTCCGAGTCCTCGCCAACAGCTACTTTGATCTGAGCATGTTGCGCGCCAACGGCTTTTGATATCTCTGTTGCTGTAGTAGCCAAGATCGTCTGGACATTTGTTGAACGGCGTATTTTGCCTGTGATTTCACGGAGCATTCGTTCACGGTCGGCTTGGCGGCGAACCTGTTGAAGCAGCCGAGCATTTGCAATAATGGCAGCAAGACTACCGGCGAGCGTCCCGAGCATCTCTTCATCGCTCTCGTTATAAGCGGCACTTTGCTCGCTCTCTACATTTAAAACGCCTAGTAATTCCTTCCTGAAGATGAGGGGGATTGCTAACTCAGAGCGTGTGTTTGCACTTACAGCGAGGTAGCGCGGATCGGAAGGCGCATCATCAATTCTTAATAACTTTTGATTTCTTGCGACCCAACCTGTCACGCCGCTCCCGATGGGAACGATCATCTTTTCATCTTCTTCAGAGTACCCAATGGCAGCGCCAACAAAAAGGTTTTCTTGGGCTTTATCAACAAGAAGAATAGCTACACGGTCTCCACCCAAAGAAACTTGGAGTCCTTGTACTGCGCTTCTGAGTGCTTCTTCAATTGTTGTGCCGGACGCGGCTGATGTTGTTATATGATGAAGAAGGCGGTGCTGAGAGAGGTGTTCTTGAGTTTCTGCAAAAAGCTCTGTGTTGATCACTGCAACTGCAAGTTGATCCGCAATGATATCAAGAGTCTGCAAAAGTTCTTTTGAAAAAGTATAGGGCTCAAGGCTTTGGACATCTAAAACGCCAAGGATTCGCTCACCGACCTTGAGCGGGAGAGCCGCTTCTGCTCGTGTTTCAGGCAAGAGAGGGTTGGCATAATAGGTTGCGTCTTTGTCGGTATCTTCGATCACAAGTGTTTCTCCGCGACTGGAAACATAGCCAACGATGGATTTTGAGCCAACGCCAAGTTTGTGCCCATTTCTTTTTAGCTGTGCGCCTGCCTCGCCAGTTGATTCACGGATTATGGCGTACTCGCCAAAGGGGTCGACGAGAAAAACCGAAGCATGATAGATATTAAACCGTTCCCGAATCATGGAGACTGCGTTATTTAACAATTCGTCTAGGTGGAGCGAGCCACTAATGTCTCGGGCAATTTCTGCTGCACTTTCTAGCTGTATAGCTCTCTGATTGCTTTCTTCCAGCAATTGTGCATTAAGGATAGCACCAGATACTTGCGCAGCTAGTGTGTTGATAAAGCGAAGCGCATTTTCGTCAAAGCTGTGTTCGTTTTCAAGGTCTTGGACAATAATGGCTCCAATAACTTTGCCTTGAACTTGTAACGGGGAGCCGAGCCATGATTTTGCTGGAGCACCGACAAGCTTTGCGCCCAAAGCAGCGGAGCGTTTTTCAGTATCTTCAACAATCATCAGGGGCTGCCCAGTGCGAATGATTATTGAAGTTAAGCCTTCACCTAAGGGGAAGGGGGTGATACTTCCGACCTCACCGTTTTCATATACATAGGGAATATCTACAGTATTGCTAACTTCATCATATAAAGCAACAATAAAAGGATAATCTCCTAAAACCTGGCGTACTTGCTCATGAAGTGCCGGGTATAAGGAGCTGAGATCTTTTGCGGCTGCAATTGCCTGATTTGTGATTGAAACAGCTTCTAATTCAGAGAGGCGTCTTTCTGTTGTTTTTGATGCTTGATTCCGGTCAAGTGTGACAGCGATCATTTCGATTAAGTTTACATAAGGTTGCATTGCTGCTTCTGTTAGATGCTCTTTGTTGTGAGTGCCGATCATGACCAATGCTTCAAAAAATTCCCCATTCTTTATGGGCAATAGCGAGATTGCCTGACAGCCAATCCCTCTGGGAATGTCAATAAAGGCTTTGGGGAAGGGAGTTTTCGTGCTTAGATCGATGATCTCTCCTTCGATCTTGATGTGGTTTGCTAACTTTGCCAAAGGTACATCTATGAATTCAGCCAGGTTGGCTTGAGTTTTTCCATTTTTGGAGTCTGAAAGGGAGAAGATACCCACTCCTTTTCCTTTCGGGGTAAAGATTGCTGCAATAAAAGGGGAATCTTTTAATATTTGACTTGTTGTCTGGAGGATGCCGTCGATCGTTTTTTCTTGTGCAATATCTCTACTGGCACGATACAAGCGATTGAGTTCGTGCAGGTTAACGTCAGATGATTCGAAAAGGCTGACATTTTGAATAGCGGTAGCAATTTGATTGGCGAGCGCTCCGAGTACTGAGATCGTCGCCTCGTCAAAGTCTTCTGGTCCCGTGCTTTGTACATCCAACACACCGAGAACTGTATCCCCTGATGAAATTGGGATTCCGACCTCTGCTCGTGTGTCAGGAAGAAGCTCATTTCTAAAATGAACTGGGTCTTCGCCTACATCAGAAGCTGCGCGAGGTTGATTATTCTCTGAGACCCAGCCAACGATTGATGCAGAGCCAACATCAAGACGATGTCCTCTCGCCAGCATTTGTTCTGCGGATGGACCATAGGCTGCTCTGAGCAAGGCAGTTTTCCCTGTATTATCTACCATAAAGATGCCGGCGTGATAGTAATTAAACCGCTCTACAATCAGGCGGGCTGTTTTTTCTAAAAGTTCATCCAAATCAAAAGTTGAGACAATATTTTGCGCAACTTCAGCGGCTGTGCGGACATATTCTGTTTGCTCATCTACCTGATCTTTGAGAGAGCTATACAACGAGCTTAGCTCGGTAGCCATTTGATTGAAAGAGTGCTCTAATTCTCCGACTTCATCGTTCCTTTGTACAGAAGAACGTGCCTGCCAATCGCCACCAGCAAAGCGACGTGCAGTTTTTGATAGCTCGCGTAAAGGTTTTACAATGCGATTGCTCGCAAAGAAAAGAACTGTCCCCATGACTAAAAGCGTACTTACGAGAAGGAAAAAAGAGAAGGGCGCCAAGTTCCCTAATTGCCCAAAGGCAATCTCGCGCGGGACTTCTAGTACAACATCACTGCTGAGGGAATCAATATGGTGAGCTTGTGCTACGACCACTGTATCTAGATTGTTTTCAAATTGCAATAAATTGTATATATCATCTTCAATGGGAGCAGGTGTTTCAGAATAAGTGCGAATTATGCTTTTTTGTTCTTGCGAAGGCTCAAAGGCAGCTAGTTGTTTTGTATAAGGGTCAATCCCTATATAGATGCCGTTAGTTGAAATAAGATAAGCGCTAGCAGATGGGTTGGAAAAAGTAGTTTCGTTAAGGAAGTTTCTTATTTCGTCTCTACTTGTTAGTGCAATTAAAACCCCGAGGTCTTTTCCAGTTTCTGATCGTAGCGATTTACTTGTATAAAAAGCGAATTGCTCAGACATCATGATCGGACTTAGGTTATAAAGTCCTACGGAAGTGTTTTCGTCTCGGAGAAGGGAATAATCAAGAGATTCTGCTAATGATATTCCTTCCCATATATTATTTGATGTTGCGTAAACAATGCCCTCAGCATTAACGAGCAAAAAATTATCGAAAATAGGTTTTCCGTCTGGACGATTGACAATATCAAATTCTTCAAGCAGTTGTTCACGATACAGTGCCGAGTCGTCTTCCGCAAGGTGCTCTGCTGCGTCCAAAAAGGCGGGACGGCTACTTACGCGATCCAACCGAATGCCTTTTGTGCGCATGGAGGCGTTTAATGTCTTTACCTGCTCATCAGCAATATTGTAGATTTGTAGCGCCGTTTGTTGTTGTAGCAGAGAGCGCGCTTGCAGATATCCAACAATACCCATGATCGAAACCGGGATCATGGCAAAGAGCAATAACGCTAACGCCATAGAACGCGCCAAGCGATTCTTAAATCTAGGGCTTGTTGGGGATGAAGCTATTGTTGGAGGAGTTTGATCAATCATTTTTTATATCAACTTATTGGAGTTCCCAAACAGGTTCTCCGCTCAATATTCGTCGAATTTGCTCAGGGAAGCGATCGGGGTCAAGAGGCTTTCCGAGAAAACCATCAAAGCCTGCTGCACGGGATTTCTTCATTTGCTCCGGGCTTGCTTCAGCAGTTACCGCAACGATTGGGATTGCGCTTAGTCGCTCTGATTTGCGAATTTTCTTCAACGCTCCGTAGCCGTCTTCATAGGGCAAACGGATATCCATCAGAATTAAGTCAAGACGGGGGAGTGTGTCGGCATATTCGACAACTTCATAACCAGATGTTTTCCACTCGCAGTGAATACCAAGGTAACCCAACATGCGGGCAATCAAAACAAAGTTCGAAACATTATCCTCAACGACCAAGACAGTTGCGTCTTTTAATACAGGGGGCTTGCCGGTGGGTTCAGTATTTGGAGACATAGTTTTCCTTCAAAATAGTAGATGTTTTTTAGAATAAGGTTTAGAAAAAAATGACAATAGATTTAAGAGTGCGCTTTCTTTCGGTATCGCTCAATTTGCTCTGTCAGAATATCAATATCAATCGGTTTTTGGATATATCCGTCACAGCCAGCTTCCAGAGAGCGTTCTTTATCGCCTCTCATTACATTTGCTGTGACAGCAATAATAGGAATATTGCGATAGGCTGGATTTTCTTTGATTTTTGCTGTGAGAGTGTACCCATCCATATCAGGCATATTTATGTCCATCAAAATTAAATCAGGGAGATTTTTTTCGATCTGCTCAAAAGCTTTATTTGCTGTTCCAGCTTCAAACATTTGATACCCCTCCGATTCAAGAACGCGGCGAACTAAAATCCTGTTTTCGAAATTATCTTCGACATATAAAATAGTTACTGGCTTTTCTGCCATAAAATGCTCCTTCATAGCATTTATTTTACCTATGCTTTGCTTTTCTTACATAACAGCAACCTTGCAGATTTATTTAACTAAGTCAGCTTTCCATCCTTTAAAATTCTAACACACCCAAAGTCTAAACGAAAAAAAAGAGGAGATAACCACTTTGCAATTTAGTTATCTCCTCCCTGTTTATTTAAGGGGTTTTCGCTCTACTATTCTTTATCACAAGAGGCTTTTCCTTGTGCTTTTCTCGTCCACGAGATCATTGGATTAATATTCTTCGTCAGTCGATAGGATACTTCTTTGTAGCCAAAGCGTGGCCAAAATCGGGATGCTGCGAGGTTGGGGCTGATCCAGTCTGTAAAACAATACTTAAAACCTTGATTTAGATTATGCTCCAAACAAGTCCAAGTTAGCGCTGTCATGATCCCGCGTCCACGGGCTTCTGGCGTCGTGGCCGCTACCGAAAGCGAAAAGGTGTTCTCTGCAGTATGCATATCTATATCCGTTTCTCCTTCTGGATGCATTGTTTCCCAAGACGCGATAGTACCTATTGCTTTTCCTCCTTCGAGAGCCAGCCAAGTATTTACTGTTTCGTCACTTGCTAACTCTGCCCAGCCTTCCCTAAGTTCAGAGAAATCTTCGGGAGGAGTAGGATGCCAATAGGGGGCTTTTTCCAGTTCGCGCATAATTAAATGGGACATGCTGGCTAAATGCTGATTGTCTCCGTCTTTTGCACGGCGAATTTGAATACCACTCGGTACTTTAATATCCGGAATTTCAATCTGTTTGAGATCAAGAATAGCATCAATGCGCTCTTTGCCAAAATCAAGGTTAAACCAGGCATTGATCAGATCCTTATCTGCTACAGAAAGATATGTGTGATGAATAAAGACACCACGCTTTACCCAGTCGTCACCAAGTAAAACGTACAAATCCTGTAGCGTTTCCACACTTTCACCTTCAGCCAAGGCAGAACCAGGTAAAGAAACCCAGCCGCAACGTCCCCAAGGTTGTATAGTCATTCTGCCTAAAAAGTATGCAACCATTTTTCCATTTCGGATAGCTGCATATCCGCTGGAGTTTTTCTTCTCAAACAATAAAT
>JABGOQ010000191.1 GCA_018645405.1 Anaerolineae bacterium
TCGATTTTGCCTGCCAATCAACCAACTAATTACTAACTGTCATGTCGCTAGAAATGAAACTTATAAAATCCTGCGGGGTTGTTATAAACAGCCCTGCCGGTAGGAATAGCCGGTGTCGAAACAAGAACAAGAGTTCAACGAAAAAGAAATACTCAAAGAAGCTTCTCAGGGCGATAAAGAGGCTTTTGGTCTTCTCTATGCGCACTATATTGATCGCATTTTCAACTATATCTATTACCGGACGGGTAACGTCCACGATGCAGAAGACCTAACAGCACGCGTCTTTCAACGGGCAATGAAGCATATCCTGAATTACCAAGATCGCGGTGCCCCCTTTTCAGCTTGGTTATACCGGATTGCTCATAATCTCGTTGCCAATTGGTATCGAGATCGCAGCCGCAAGAAAGAATTAACCATAACTGAAAAAATGGTGCTTCCTGCAAAACATGAGCATCCTGAAACCACCATTTTACGAACAGAAAAACAAGACGCCTTACTTCGTTTAATCCGCACTTTACCGCCAGATCGTCAGCAGTTGCTCATCCTGAAATTCGTCGAAGGCTACTCAAATGCAGATATCGGCAAAATCATGAATCGTAGTGAAGGTGCAGTCAAAAGCCTATATCATCGTACTTTGCTAGCATTACGCGATCAGGTTGATGACTTGACTGTTGAAATTGAAGGAGAATAACTCATGTTACATATTGTCACCGATGGCGCAGCAGATATGCCCCCTGCATGGGCAGAGGAATATGGCATTCACACAATTCCCATCAATATTCAGTTTGGAGAAAAAACCTACCTCCAATTTATTGATCTGGATTTTGATAGTTTCTACAAAATGGTTGATGAAACCCAAACTATTCCTAAAACATCGCAACCATCACCCCATCAATTTGCTGAGTATTATAAAAGTATAGCCAAAGAGGGCGATACGATTTTGTCCATTCACGTAACAAGCAAATTATCAGGGACTTACGCATCATCAGTCATGGCTGCTGAGCAACTCAAAGACAGCTTCAATATCATTCCTGTTGATTCTGCTGGTGGTGCGCTAGGGCTTGGCTTTATGTGCCGCGAAGCACGAAGAATGGAAAGAGATGGGAAGAATGTTGAGGAGATTCTCCACTATATCGACAGTGTCAAAGACAAAGTACAAATTATCCTGACCCTCGACACCCTCGAATACGCTCGGATGAGCGGCAGGGTCGGCACACTATCCGCTGCGCTGGCATCGGTTTTGAATGTCAAACCGATAGCAGTACTAAAAGACGGGATCGTGGATATGGTGGGCAAAGTAAGAACACGCCGAAAAGCGTTAGACCGTATTCTGGAAATGGGAGCAGAAGCTTACGGAAAGGAAGCAATATATTTAGGTGTTGTACACGCACGTGATCTCAAATCTGGTGAAGCTATACTTGAGGAAGCAAAGGAAATATTCAACGCCAAAGACACTGTTCTTACAGACCTTTCTGTCTCCTTGGCAACCAACTTCGGACCAGGCACAATTGGGCTTGTTCTCTATCCTGCGGAGTGAATAAATGAATAAGAGAATAGAAAAAAAAATCCAAACCGCCAAAGAAGAAGTAAGTGTCTTAGAGAATTCTCTCTCTAAGACACTAAAATCAATGCAACCGCCAAGCGATGTGATGCAACGTCTCCAAAAACGGATTAGCAAACTAGAGCCAACCCATATTGCCAAACGTATTAGTAATTGGGAGTTATCAATTATCACCATCGGAAGCGTAATGTCGGCAGCTATGGTAATTGTGACAATAGCCAGAGCCTTATTCTATTTCTTTGGACGACATAAAAGAAGTACGGCGTAAAGAATTGCGTATATATTTAGACCCTAAAGGTTTTGAAAACCTTTAGGGTCTTTTTTTATTGATCCCAATCTGGGGTTAGGGTGGTGCAGATTTTTTTTGCCTCGGCAACCAAGTCCACTTCCACGGGGAGGCGGAAATCTTCAGTAACGCGCAAACGTAAATAAGCGGAAGCCTGCCTAAGGTCGAGGGGCGTATCGTCCATCTCATCCAAAAATTTCAGTAAATCATACGCGCTCACGCTGGGAGGATCAATCCCGCGCTGAATCAAATATTCCCGTATTGAAACTCCTGCCGCACGACGGGCACAGACGCGCATTTTCCCCCGGTTTTTCGCATCCAAAGCTTCTTGTGCCATCTTGAATTCATTCTCAAGTTCTGTTTTCCAGTTAATCATTCTGGCTTTATACTCCATGATTTTTTTTCTAAAAGTCCCCATTTTCTATCAGGAAACGGGGACTTTTTGTAAAAACTAATTTACAAAGCGATATTTGAGCAAAGCCCAAATCGCTTCAAAGGCATCGTGGATTTTGATCTTCTTGCCATCTGAGTAATCGCGTGGATTGAATGTGATCGGCACTTCAAAAATGCGAACTTTCTTTTTGAGAATTTTTGCGGTAAATTCTGGCTCAAAATTAAAGCTATTGGAGTGAATTGTAATTCCATCCAATACTTCGCGGCGAAAAACTTTATAGCCGGTTTCCATATCGGTCAGGATATTATTGTAGAGAATATTGGTTGCCAGCGTGAGCAGCTTGTTGGCGATCATATGCCAAAACATCGTTGAGCGGCGTGGCGCACCCAGAAAACGCGAGCCGTAGACCACATCTGCAATGCCTTCTTCTATCGGTTTTAGGATAGCGGGGTAATCGCGCGGGTCATATTCTAAATCGGCATCCTGGATGAGGAAAACATCGCCTTTTGCTTTAGAAAAGCCAGTGCGTACAGCTGCACCTTTGCCCTGATTCTTCTCATGCAAAATAACGCGGATCTTGTCTTTACCATCCAACTCTTTCAAAATATCGCGAGTGCCATCGGTAGAGCCATCATCTACGATAACGATCTCCCACGGCAAGCCTGTTGCCTGCACGCGTTTGAGAATTTCTGTAATATTTTGAACTTCATTATATACGGGGATAATCACTGATAGGTTCATAAGATAGATTATAAGCGTAAACTGAGAATTTTTGCAAATTTGACTGGATGTCAAAATCAACAGGCTACGTTAGAATAGAGACGGAGAAAACTATGAAAAAACAAAGAAGACCTTTAATTTTACTTTTCCCTTTATTAATAATCAGCCTTATCACGGCTTGTAGCTTGGAAGTTTCAAAAGTGGACGATTCTACTGCCGAGCCAGTTGGAATCATTACTGCAACTTTGTACCCGACCTTTACACCTAGAGCAAACGCGACCCCATTGCATGCTACCGCTATCCCGACTGTTGAACCGGTCTCGGGCAAGGTGACCGCACAAATTAATATTCGCCAAAGTCCCAGCACGGCAAGCGATTCGGTGGGCTTGTTGAATATCAATAGCGAGGTGCAAATTATCGGCAAAGATGCCAGTGGGAGTTGGTATCAAGTCTATTTTGATTTACCAAGCGGGGAACGTGGAGAAGGTTGGGGATCGGCAATCTATATCTTAACCGAGAGCAAGCCCAATGTACCGGTGACGTCGGGCGGCAGCCCATCCACAGATGAAGAGGAGGGTAATGGTCAGGTCACACAGCAGATTAACGTCCGCATTGGCCCAGGAACAGATTTTTCCGCACTTGGGATGTTAAGTAATGGCGATAGTATCGTCTTAACAGGAAAAAATCTTAGTGGCACCTGGCTTCAAATTGAATATGTTTCGGGTGAAGATAATAGGGGTTGGGTCTTTGCAACTTATGTGCAAAGCGATATTCTCGATGAATTGCCTATTATTAGCGAGACGGGCGAAGAGATTGCCGCAAGTACCCAAACGGTTATGGCAGCGACTGCCGAGCCTACTTATGCCCCCGCTGTTGATGATGGCGATTCTTCTGAAGAGCCAGCGATTTCTGTCATCTTTTCTGCTTCCAATTCCCGTGCTTTTAATTATAGTAGTGATCTCTCTTCTCCCGAAGGTGATGCAGAAGATTGGATTGCTTTTCATCCTAATTCGACAGAAGATCGTGTAAATTTGCTGATTGATCTCAGTTGTGAGGGGAACGGGAGTTTGTACGTTGAGTTATGGCAAGGTGGAATCAAATTGACAAAATGGGGCAAACTGGAATGTGGTGATAGTGATTACGCGTTGAGCATGTTTCGTGATGAAACCTATCAATTTCGTTTGTTCGCAAAGAGGGCACGCGAGTTAGAATATATTAGTTACATTTTGCAAGTTCGTGCCACGCAGTAAAAGTGTTTGGCTCATATATCAAAATTTTGAAAATTTTTGAAATAGCTCGTTACAGTCTAAATGCCCCACCTATTCAAAAGTTTTCAGAAAATAGCATTACCCTTATTTAAATACAATGACAAAAGTTGTTCACAAACATGGCGGAACAGTGGATAAATAAGGGGGCAACGCGATTTTAGACTTTTTTGGGGAACCTGTCCGGTAGGAAGATCACGCCCTGCGTGTCGCGCGCCGCTCTCGACATGCGGCTTGCCCTCGCTAAATTAACAGATGGCTGGGCTGAAACAGGGATTCTGCCACCAAACTTCACTTTCGACATTGGAATCGGCTTGAACAGCGGCGATATCTTTGTCGGGTTACTCGGCTCCGAAGAACGGATTAATT
>JABGOQ010000204.1 GCA_018645405.1 Anaerolineae bacterium
AACAAAATGATGTTCAGCGTGTCATTGGTGTGACCAAAGCCTACCAAACGCGCGTTGGTTCTGGTCCTATGCCCACAGAATTGACAGGTGAAATCGGCAATAAATTAAGAGAACTCGGCAACGAATATGGCACTACAACGGGACGCCCCCGTCGCTGTGGCTGGTTGGATTTGCCCGCGTTACGCTATAGTCTCCAAATCGGTGGTGTAAACTCAATTGCGCTCACCAAAATAGATGTGTTAGACGGCATGGATGAGATTAAAGTTTGTACCCATTACGAATATAAAGGCACGCGCTACGAAACCCTTCCCACTGCCGATGCAGAATTTATGGCAGAAGCAAAGCCAATCTATAAAATTATGCCAAAATGGGATTTGCCTACAAAAAACATAAAAGATTTCGCTAATCTCCCAGAAGAAGCGCAAAATTATGTGAAATATATTGAAGAAAGTGTCGGTGTGAAGGTGGAGATTATTTCCAATGGTCCTGCGCGGGAGGAAGTGTTTTATCGCGTGGCGTAGTATCTAATTGTTATTACTCTCAAATTCCCTCTAAAGGAAAAAGTGATGTTTGCCTTATTAAAAAAAATAATTGAAAAAATAATACTTTTTATAAAAGATAGGAATATTATAAGATCAAATGGTGAGATTGTTGGTTATGCGGGATTTGATGGTTTTATTCCAATTAAGGATTTCCCTCCAAACCCTTTCTCTTCCTAAAGGATAAATAATGTTAAAACTTCCCGGATTGATAGACCCGCACGTCCACATTCGTGAGCCTGGTGCGACTCATAAAGAAGATTGGGATACAGCAACCCAAGCCGCGTTGGCGGGTGGATTCACTACCATCCTAGCCATGCCAAATACCATCCCCCCCACCTTTGACCGAAAAACCCTTGACCTTGGGCTTGCTTCCGCTAAAGAAAAAGCGCGCTGTGATTATGCCCAATTCTTGGGTGCCGGACCCAACAACGCCGATTGGGACGCGTATCCCGACCTCCCGCCACGCGCCGCCGGACTAAAAATGTATCTCGACTCCACCTTCGGCGAGCTCCGTCTCGACGATATGACTCTTTGGATGCAGCACTTCGCCACCTTCCCCAAGCATTTGCCCATCGTTCTGCACGCAGAATCCCGAACAATGGCGGCGGGAATTCTATTAGCTGAAATCTATGACCGCCCTGTTCATATCGCGCATCTTTCTCTCAAAGAAGAAATCCTCGTCGTTAAAGCCGCGAAAGAAAAGGGAATTAAGGTCACTTGCGAAGTCACGCCTCATCATTTATTCCTAACTGGAGGTGAGGGCAAGGTGAGGGTTCGCCCAAGGCTCACTGCACAAAAAGATGTTGATGCCCTCTGGGATAACCTCGAAGTAATCGACTGCTTCGCCACCGACCACGCTCCGCATACACTTAAAGAAAAAGATTCTACAAAGTCTCCTCCAGGATTTCCCGGTTTAGAAACGGCATTGCCTCTATTGCTCACCGCTCTCCACCAGTCACGCCTCACGATTGATGACATCATCGAAAAAATGTATGTCAATCCCAAACGCATCTTTAATCTCCCTGACCAACCCGAGAGGTGGATTGAAGTAGATGAAAATGCGAGCTACGAAATCCGTGCCGCCGACCAATTTACCAAATGTGGTTGGACACCCTTTGAAGGCTGGCAAGTTAAAGGGCGTGTAAGAAGAGTTGTCTTACGCGGGAAAGATGTGTACAAAGATGGAGAAATTTTAGCAGAGAAGGGCTACGGTTTGGATATTAGAGAATAGGCGATGGTTCAAGAAAAAACAGCTTGGATTGAAAGTTCCGCAACGTGCGTGACCTCAACTCGCTTGTCGCGAATCAGCTTCTTTTTGGCATAAACAGATTCATGACGCTTACGCCACGCAGATGTTTAGGATTCAGCACCCAAGCCCAAAACGCGCGCGCGACGCGGAGCATCTCATCCTAATCATCCAAGCATTAATGACAAATCGTCATAAAGAAGGTGAAAATGCGCGAAGTAAAAGAAATCTCAGCTTTTGATATTATCGGACCGATTATGATTGGTCCCTCTAGTTCACATACAGCGGGCGCGGTTTTTTTGGGGCAGGTTGCCAGGAAAATACTAGGGGAAAAACCAATTAGAGTTGAAATCGGTCTTCACGGTTCCTTTGCTAAAACAGCAAAAGGACATGGCACAGATAAAGCTCTGATAGCTGGTCTATTGGGGTTTTCAACCAGTGATGAGAGAATTAAAAATAGTTTTGATTTAGCCAAAAAAGAAGGTTTGGCATATCAATTTAAATCAATTGATATGGAAGATGCACATCCGAACTCTGTGCAAATCTTTCTTTGGGGAGAAACTAAAAAAACACAGGTTACTGGTGCATCGTTGGGAGGTGGTGAGATAGAAATCAACAGCGTTCAGGGGCGCAAAGTCAATTTTAATGGTGATTATGCAACTCTGCTCATTTTTGGCAAAAACCAACCAGGAACAACCAACGACGTGACTGGCACCTTTGTAGACAACAAAATCAACATTGCCTATTTGCGTGTGGAACGACTTCGGCGTAAAAATGATGCCATCATGGTCTTTGAAACGGATGATCCAATCCCACCACGAGGTATCAAGGCGATTCGTGCTCTCCCGTGGGTGGAGTGGGTTTGTCAGATAGATAAAATTAACAGGTGAGCGTATGTTTGAATCTCTTCAAGAATTGGTCTTAGAAGCTGAAAGCAAAGAAAAAAGCCTCGCTGAAATTGTCATTGAAACTGAAATAGTGATATCGAAACTTTCTGTGGCAGAAGTCCGCCAACGGATGGAAATCCGCTTAGCGACTATGAAAGCAAGCGCGCAACAAGGCTTAGAGCGTCCCATTAAATCCATTAGCGGAATCAGCGGGGGCGGTGCTCACAAGTTTTGGCATTGGCTGGATACGAATGAGCCTGTCACAGGATCGCTACTCAGCCGTGCAGTTGCCAGAGCCTTATCTGTGAATGAAGTCAACGCGGGGATGGGGTGCATCGTTGCTACGCCCACAGCTGGCTCAGCAGGGATTTTGCCCGCAACACTAATCACCTTGCAGGAAAAATATCACTTCTCTGATGACGAAGTTGTGGATGCTCTTTTCGTTGCTTCTGGGATTGGGATGGTGGTCGTCAACCGCGCAAATGTGTCTGGTGCGATGGGGGGCTGCCAAGCCGAAACCGGAAGCGCGGCGGCGATGGCGGCTGGGGCGAGTGTCGCATTGTTGGGCGGAACTCCGCGTCAATCTGCACAGGCGGTCGGAATCGCCCTTAAGAATATGCTTGGTCTTGTTTGTGATCCGGTTGCGGGATTGGTCGAAGTACCCTGCGTTAAACGGAACGCTGCTGGGGTAGCACAATGCTTCGTTGCTATCGACTTGGCTCTAGCGGGCGTGGAGAGCATCATCCCGCCCGACGAAGTGATTGACGCAATGGCACATGTTGGTAAAGTGATGGACAAAAACCTGAAAGAGACGGGCATGGGCGGTTTGGCTGCCACACCTACAGGAAAACGTTTGGCGGCACAGATTTGGGGTGAGGGGAAAAAGCACTAAAATTTATGTGATTTACCTAAGCTCGCTTTTCATTTTCAAGAAATCCGTGTGTTTTTTGAGAATTTTTCTGCGAATTTGTAGCGAGAAATTATTGTCTTTAAAATAAGGAGTTTTTTATGAATGACTATGATCTTATTGTTATTGGGGCGGGACCAGGTGGATATGTCGCCGCGATTCGTGGCGCACAACTGGGACTGAAAACTGCTATCATTGATAAGCAGTGGTTGGGCGGCGTTTGTCTAAATGTGGGCTGTATCCCCTCAAAATCTTTACTCAAAAATGCTGATGTGGCGCATACTTTGCTCAAACGCGGACGTGAGCTGGGTTTTTCGTTCGATAATCTCAATTTAGATTATGGCGTAGCCGTCAAACGTTCTCGCAAAGTTTCAAAGCGATTGGTGAAGGGCGTCGGCTTTTTGATGAAGAATAACGGGATCAATGTTCACGAGGGTGTGGCAAAATTATTGGACAAAAATACAGTGGAGCTTCGATTAGCGGATGGCACTGTCAGCTCTTTATCTGCTCCAAACATCTTAATCGCGACCGGAGCTAGCGCAATGCTCCCCAGCGTGTGGGTGGCGGATGGGCAGAAGGTGCTCACTTACCTTGAAGCAATTATGCAGGAAAAATTGCCAAAATCGGTCGTCATCATCGGGTCTGGCGCAATTGGCGTGGAATTTGCCACCATCTGGAATTCTTACGGTGTAGACGTGACCATTGTTGAGATGCTCCCGCGCATTGTCCCGATGGAAGATGAAGAAGTTTCAGCAGAATTGACCAAAGCCTTCAAGAAGCGCAAAATCAAGCTGATGATGGGGCATAAAGTTGAAAGTATTGAAGATGTTGAAGGCGCGGGGGTGAAGGTCACGGTCTCTGTTGACGATGAAGAAAAGATTATCGAAGCCGAGCAGGCCCTGGTCGCGATCGGCTTCCGTCCCAATATCAAAA
>JABGOQ010000050.1 GCA_018645405.1 Anaerolineae bacterium
AAAGATTATATAGATGATCTTAAAAAAGATGGGGTAACGGATTTCCAGCAATACTTTCGAGACAACCCATCTGCGATCGAAGAATGCATTCGCTTGGTAGATGTGATTAATGTTAATCTCTCATCTGTCTTACTAAACAAAGCAAAGTCCAAAGCTGATTTACTAGCAAATACTGCGGCATTATATACAAAGAAATCAAAAATATCTTTTCAAGAAAATCTTGTCTCCTTAATAGAGGGCGCAAGATTAGTTACTTTTCAGACCGTTACACAAGCACTTGATGGATCCAATATCTATCAGATTATGCAATGGAAGGTTTTACCTGGCTATGAGGAAAACTGGGGGAGAGTTATCGCTTCAGTTCAAGATATTAGCGCGCTTAAACAAGCGCAAAGCTCGCTGGATATTAGTGAAGCCAGTTATCAAAACCTATTCAACAGTTTAGATGATGCCATCTACATCCAGGATGAAGAAGGTCGTTTTCTTGATGTCAATCGGGGTGCAGAAAAGCTCTACGGGATTCCCAAAAAAGAAATTATAGGCCGAACACCAGCTTTTCTTTCTGCACCTGAAAAAAATGATTTGGAAGATATTGCAGCAAAAATTCAGAAAGCATTTGAAGGTGAGCCACAAGAATTTGAGTTTTGGGGAAAAAGAAGCAACGGCGAAATCTTCCCTAAAGAAGTGCGCGTATATAAAGGCAATTACTTCGGGAAAGATGTGATCATTGCTCTTGGGCGAGAAATCACAAAACGCAAAGAAACCGAAGCCGCATTAGAACGCCAGTTAAACGAATTAAATATCTTGCAAGCGACTGCGTTTTCATGCACCCAAGCCATAGATAAAAATGCTCTTATTCGGCAAGTCACCAATATCATTGGCAACACCCTATACTCAGATAACTTTGGCATTCTTTTGTTAGACGAAGAGACAAACACATTGCAACCCCACCCCTCATATCAGGGTGTCTCAGTGGAAGAAATTTTTAAGCCTTATCCCCTTTCAAAAGGCATCACAGGTAAAGTCGCCTCAATGAGCAAGGTCCTCCGTATCACGGATATTAGTAAATCCCCAGAGTATGTAGTTTTTACAAAATCTACACAATCTGAAATTTGTGTACCCATCAAAACAGAGGAAAAGGTTTTAGGCGTTATCAACGCTGAAAGTTCAAAAAAAGATTTCTTCACAGAAGATGATGAACGCCTGCTCACTACAATTGCAGGGCAAGTCGCAATCGCCATCGAGAAAATACGTCTCTTTGAAACCGAACAAAAACGCCGTCAAATCGCCGAGAAATTACAAGAATCTGCTGCAATCCTGACAACGTCATTAAGTCAAGATAAAGCAATAGAACTCATTCTTGAAGAATTGTCACAAGTAGTTTCGTTTGATAGTGCGTCCATACAATTACTGAAAATTGATTGTTTAGAAATTATTGGCGGGCGCGGTTCTCTGGTTCTGGAAACAGAAAAAGACAGGTGTTTTCCATACCCAGGCGATAATCCAAACACCGTTGTTATCCAAACAGGCCGCCCGTTAATCCTAAAAAATGCGCAAGATGCCTACCCAGGTTTTCGCGCAATGCCCTCTATACAATCTTGGTTAGGTGTGCCTCTTATCACCCACGAAACCTCAATTGGCATCTTAACTTTAGATAGTGGGAAAATCAACCACTTCACTGAAGAAGATGCTCGCCTGGTTACTTCTTTTGCCAATCACGCGGCAATTGCAATCAAAAATGCACAGCTTTTTGACGCTGAACAAAAACGCCGCCAAGAGGCAGAAACATTAAGAAAAACATCTCTCTCTATTACAGAATCATTAAATCTTGAAGAAGCGGTTCAACGTATTTTAGAAGCACTTTCTCATGTTTTACCCTACGATAGCGCCAGTGTTCAAATTTTAGATAATAATGAACTTGAGCTTTTTGGTGGATTTGGATGGGAGAATCCTGAAGATGTTGAGAAACTGTGCTTTCCTCTTGATGGAGACAACCCCAATACACGTGTGATTCTCGAAAAAGATATTTATATTTTGGATGATGCACAAACGGAGCACGCGCCTTTCCGCTTGCCTCCGCACAACCACATTCATTCCTGGATGGGTGTTCCGTTAATTATCCGAGATAAGGTAATTGGGATGTTGGCTGTTGATAGCAAAGAAAAGGGATATTTCACAGAAGAAAGTGCAAAAGTGGCGCAAGCTTTTGCAAATCAGGCAGCCATTGCCGTTGAAAACGCCCAACTATTTGATGCGGAACAAGCTCGACGCCAAGAAGCAGAAATATTGCGAGAAACTGCGCTTGCCATCACAGCTTCGCTAAATCTTGAAGAAGCTGGGCAGCAAATTTTGGAACAGCTTTCACGCGTTTTACCTTACGATAGTGCCAGCCTTCAGTTTTTACACGGCAACGAACTTGAAGTTTTTGCCGGGCACGGGTGGCAAATTCCTGCAGAAGTCGTAAAGCACCGTTTTCCTCTTGATGGAAACACGCCCAATACACGTGTGATCCAAGAAAAAAATATCCTTGTATTAAAGGATGCCCAAAAAGAGTATCCGCCTTTCCGTTTACCTCCATTCGACCATATCCACTCCTGGATGGGTGTTCCGTTAATTATCCGAGATAAGGTAATTGGGATGTTGGCTGTTGATAGCAAAGAAAAGGGATATTTCACAGAAGAAAGTGCAAAAGTGGCGCAAGCTTTTGCAAATCAGGCAGCCATTGCCGTTGAAAATGCCCAACTCTTTGACGCCGAGCAAAGTCGACGGCAGGAAGCAGAAACCCTACGACAATCTGCACACACCATCTCATCATCCCTTAATCTCGATGAAGTCCTTGAGACCATTCTGGCGTCCATTCAACGGGCAATCCCTTATGATAGTGCTGCCATTATGCTTCTGGAAGGAGACAAAGTTAGAATTAGCGGCGGGAACGGTCTACCAAATATGGAAAGCCAGATTGGGAAAACTTTTCCAGCAGAAGATCCGCTTATAAAAAAAATAATTAAAAATTCTCATCCTCTAATTATTATGGATGCACAAGAAAGTTCTTATTTTAAAAATTGGGCAGAGACAGATTATGTGCACGGCTGGATGGGAGTCCCGCTAATCGTCAGGGGAAGAGTGATTGGCTATATCACACTGGACAATCGCAAAATTGATGCTTATCAAGAGAAAGATGCTGAGCTGGCACAAACCTTTGCTCATCAGGCTGCTTCAGCAATTGAGAATGCCCGTCTGTATCAAGAAGCCTTAAAAACAGCAGAACGACGTGCAATTTTACACCGCCTTAGCCAGGATATCTTAAGCGGGATTCAATCGCCTGAGGCAACCTATCAGGCTATCCACCATGCAGCTGAAGAACTAATGCCTTGCGATGCTTTTATCATTTCTCTTAGAGATGAAAATACAGAAAATGTCGATGAAGCTGTCTATCTGGTAGATCTAGAAAAACGGTATAGTTCAAGAATGCTTCCACAAGAAAACAGCATTATCACCCTTATCGAAAAAATGAGTGGCTCACTTATTAGAAAAAATTTAGCAGAGCAAGACTTAAAAAGTGAGGAAAACCGTTTCGGCTCAAAAGAAAGAGTTCGTTCAATTCTTATCTCTCCGATGCGTATTGGAGAAAAATTGATCGGGGCAATTTCCGCGCAAAGCTATGATCTAAATGTTTACGCAGAAGAAGAAAAAGTCTTATTAGAAATGTTGGCATCTCATGCTGCGGCAGCAATAGAGAATACGCGTTTATTTGATGAAACTGAACAGCATGGTAAAGAGTTTGCAGAACTTCACAGAATTACCCAAGATCTCGTTGCACCACAAGATATGGATAATCTTCTTCTTTCCACCCTCGAGCGAGCCACCAATTTATTAGGCGTAACCTGTGGTGATATTTACTTTTACGACAAAAAATCTGAGACTTTAAAGCCTTCCATTAGTTATGGCGTACCAAAAGAATTTAAAAAGAAGGTTGAAAGCACCCATTTCCAAAATGGTGAAGGGATGGCAGGACTCGTTGCAGAAAAACTAAAACCCCAGCATGTTGATGATTATCAGGCATGGGATGGGAAATCCGAAAAATATAAAGATGCCCCCTTTACTTCTGTTCTAGGTATTCCCATGCTCTATGCTGGAAACCTGATCGGTGTAATGAACCTCTATGAGATATACCCAAATACGCACCAATTCTCCGAAGACGATGAGCGCATAATGACGCTCTTCGCGACGCAGGTTGCCGGTGCTATCCACAGTGCAAGACAGTTTGAACAGATCAAGAATCGTCTTGCAGAGTTGGAGGCAGTAAACCGAATATCTACTACATTACGCAGCGCAAAAACGCCTGAAGAGATGCTGCCCCTTTTGCTAAAAGAAGTCAGCAATTCTCTAAAAATAGATATCTGCACAATCTGGCTAAGTGACCTAGCTACCAAAGAAGTGTATCGAGCGGTTGCCCGTGGTTGG
>JABGOQ010000079.1 GCA_018645405.1 Anaerolineae bacterium
TGCCGATCCGCATCTCTCTTTGTAAATATTTATGAAACTGTCTGGTGGCTAGTATTCATACTAATCTTTCAGCACTGTGGCATTGGGGGCTGGATGAGGGTTTTGTGAAGTCAAATATTGTCCGCAAAATTGATTCACCCCCTGTGTCTGATCCCGTTGTTCAGCCTTTTACCAAAGACGAAATTGAGTTAATTTTAAAGGGTTGTCTAAAAACTCGTGCTTGGAGAACTCGCCCAAACACGGCTACATCTCGTGCAACGGGAGTTCGTGACAAAGCAATTATTATGACATTGCTTGATACTGGGGTACGTGCTTCGGAATTGTGCGGTATCTGCTATGAAGATATTAATATGAGTTCAAATAGTATAAAAGTTTCAGGGAAAGGTCCTGGACGAGATGGGAAAGAACGGCTGGTTTATTTTGGGCGTCGAACGGGGCAAGCAATATGGAAATCTCTTTTGCCAAGGATTGATCAAATTCGTCCTAACGATCCGCTTTTTGTCGTTGGGACTGATGCAGATTGGCGCCCTCTAACTCGCCAGCACCTACGTTTATTGGTAAGCCGCATTGGAAAACGTGTTGGTGTCAATAAAGCTCACCCTCATCGTTTTCGACACACCTTTGCAATCAACTATCTAAGAAACGATGGGGATGTCTTTACTGTGATGCGTCACACCAAAGGCACAGAATATGAACGCACGCTTGGCACCTGGCATCAGGCATTGGATATTTTGATGGATGAGCGCGAAGGTACGTCTTTACCCTTTCAGCTTTTTGCCTTGCCCCTGAACAGCTTCCTCGATCGACCAGACTGGGACGAGGAGCCTGCTTCCGTGCGGTGGACAGTTTTGACAGCCCAATCCAATAACTCTCCGCAAGAGAATAGCCTGAGCAAATATCTAAGCCAAGTTCCGAAGCAGAAAGCACATCAAGACCGAATTATTTTAGCAGCCTTGCTACAAAGTCTGCGCGAGAACGACAAAATCAAGAGAAAAGCACGGCGTTACCCCACGCCTGATGCAAATTTCTTTGGCGGTATTGCGACCATATACACAGCTTCTCACGGCGAAGATCTCAGTGAAATAGAGCAGGCTGCTTTCCCTTGGGCATCATTATTTCTCTTGAAACACTACTTGCATTTGCATCCACTCCTGAAGAAGAATTTAGCGGGCCGATTGAGTGCTGGTTCGCGTGGCATGAATTGGAATACCGCCATTATTTTGCATCGAATGCAGACAATCGTAGACATCTTCCTTGCCTATCATGGTTGGCGCAGTGATGGACCGCTACTTGCCTATACGGGGACTGCGCCTTGGAGCAAAGATGATGTCAGAACTTTTAGGGTGATGGTGAAGATCCGCCACTCGGCGATATTGATTCCAAAAGGAGAGGGATTACGCCCACGTCGAGAAGAGATCAAAGCTGTCGAAGCAAGTCTGGCATGGGTCCTGAAAGCTCTCTTTCGCTATATGTGATGCGTCACAAGGTTGATGATGAAGCGCACCAAACGTACAGTGAGCTTGCTTCCGTTTAACGAAATTAGTTGGTCTTTGAACAATTGTCGATTTAGCGGAAGCAAGCTAAAATTTGGGTGCGCTTTTCTTTCATCCTAAAAAGAGTTTAGGTTTTACAGGAGCCACTTTGTCAGCAAAAAACTCATTAAAAAATTCATTGATCGATGCGGATGATTCGGTCTTGGTCGTGATAGATGTTCAGGAAAGTTTTCTGAAGAAATTTTCGGCTGACGAGCGAGAATTGCTGCTCAATCGGATTGGTTGGATCGTTAGTGTAGCCACAAGATTGGATATTCCTTTGGTTGCGATGGCCGAGGAAAGTGTTGCCCCGCCGATTGCAGAAAAGTTTCCGAAGGATACTCCTATCCATAATAAAATGGTCTTCGGGCTGGCTGGCGACCCTAAAATTCTTGCGGCTGTGAAAAATACAGGTCGAAAAACCGCCATTCTTATTGGTCTCGAAACCGATGTTTGTGTTGCACACTCGGCTATTGGGCTTTTGGAAAATGGTTTCAAAGTGGCTGTTATAGCGGATGCGACGGGATCGCCAGGAGCAGCCCATGAAATAGGCTTGGAGCGGATGCGAGGGGCAGGAGTCTTGGTTTTAAGTGTAAAAAGTGTTTTTTACGAGTGGCTTCGTACAGTTGAGCGCGCTATTGAGTTCAGCGAGAAATATGACCAAGAGGTCGGTGATCCGCAGGGAATTATCCTATAAGGGAATGAAGAAATGAAAGAAAAAATATTACGCATCAATACGGCAAAAAGAAAAAGCCAAAAAGACTCTGTCCCCGAAACTTGGCAACATCTTGGCGGGCGTGGACTTCTAGCCTGCATCCTTGTGGATGAAGTCCCCGCAACCTGCGAGCCGCTTGGCGCAAAAAACAAACTCATCTTTGCTCCTGGCTTGATGGTCGGGCATCGTCTCTCCTCTTGTGACCGCATCTCGATTGGCGGAAAATCTCCACTCACGGGCGGCGTGAAAGAAGCCAACGCAGGCGGCACAACAGGCTTGGCGATTGCTCAACTCGGCATCAAAGCTATCATTCTCGAAGACAAACCCATCAACGACGCGTGGCAGATCATCCATATCTCTGCCGAAGGCGTGAAATTTGAATCAGCCGATGAACTCATCGGTATGGGCGTATACGAAACCGCCCCCCACCTGCTTGAAAAATACGGCAAAAAAGTCGCCATCGCCCTCATTGGGCAAGGTGGCGAAATGGAACTGAGTGCGGCAGGCATCCAAAACCTTGATAAAGAAGGCATTCCCTCCCGAATGGCTGGGCGTGGCGGCCTTGGCGCGCTGATGGGGTCAAAGCGTATCAAAGCCATCGTCATCGATTTCAGCGGTGGCAAAAAACCATCCATTGCTGATCAGCCTGCTTTCAACGCGGCGAAAAAATCCTACACAAAAGCACTCATCGGACACCCGCAAACAAAAACCTATCACGACTATGGCACTGCCTCTATGGTCAATATGACCAGCTATTTTGGCAGCATCCCCACGCGCGGTTTTTCAGAAGGCACTTTTGAAGGTGCAGAAAAAATCAGCGGCGAAAATATGCGCGAAACTCTCCTAGAGCGTGGTGGCGAATCCAACCCCTCCCATGCCTGCATGCCCGCCTGCACCATCCAATGCTCCAATATCTATGGTGGCGAAGATGGCAAAACCCTCGTCTCGCCCCTCGAATACGAAACCATCGGATTGCTCGGCTCCAATCTTGGTATCGATGATTTGGATACGGTCGCCCGCCTAAATTGGGAACTTAACGATTTGGGATTGGACACCATCGAGATCGGCGCGGCCCTAGGAGTCGCCGCCCAAGCAGGTTTATTGGATTGGAACGACGGGACGCGCGCGCTTCAACTTGTTTCCGATATAAAAACAGGATCCCCACTTGGGCGGATTCTTGGTAATGGTGCCGCGACAACGGGCAAAGTGCTCGGCGTGGAACGTGTTCCGGTGGTGAAGGGACAAGCTATGCCCGCCTACGATCCGCGTGCCATCAAGGGGACGGGAGTCACCTTCGCCACCTCCCCCCAAGGTGCTGACCACACTTGCGGATTAACCATCCGCGCCAAGATCAAACATACTGAGCCAGAAGGGCAAGCCGAACTCTCCCGTGGTAGTCAAATCAATATGGCAGGATTTGACACCCTCGGTGCTTGTCTCTTCGCAGGTTTCGGCTTTGCCGCCGCTACAGGGAGCATCGCTGCCCTCCTCAACGCCCGCTACGGTTGGGATGTGGATGAGAATATCCTGCAAGAATTGGGCAAAGAAACCCTCAAACTCGAACGTAAATTCAATCGCCTAGCAGGCTTCACCCCCGCCGATGACCGCCTCCCTGAGTGGATGACGCGTGAAACACTCCCCCCTACGAATGCAGTTTTCGATGTCTCAGACGAAGATTTGGATAATGTGTTCAAATGGTGATCAGAAGAAATTCAGCAATAAACATTTTACGCTCAAGACAAATCCACTCTGTGAAAATGATTTAGAAGATTTCATCAAATGCTATAATCCAGAGAATCGCCATCAACGTGAAGAAAGCGAACGCTTCAAGCCCTTCACCTATGATGAGATCATGCAACGCGATAAAACCAGCCTCGACATCTTTTGGCTCAAAGATGACTCGCTGGAAGGCACAGAGAATCTCCCAAATCCCGATGTGCTAGCGCATGAGATTGTGGGAAATTTGCAATCTGCATTGGCGCAATTTGAGAGTATTGCAAAAGAGTTGGGGGAAGAGTAAATGATTTTTTGAAAACATAGGAGGTAATATGCCATCACAAGAATCTGTTGATAATGCTCCTAAACAAACCAAGCTTGACCGTGCCATTGATAATATCGTTCGCAGGTATGGCTCTGAAGTTATCAAGCGTGCGGGTGTGGTTGATGGTATGACCCCAAAGAGTATCCCAACAGGATCACTTTCTCTGGATCTCGCAATTGGCGTGGGCGGAGTTCCGCGTGGTCGTGTGACCGAGATTTATGGTCCTGAATCAAGCGGAAAAACTGCTCTGGCTCTGAGCATCTTGGCTGAATCTCAGCGGCTAGGTGGCACAGCAGTATTCATTGACATGGAACATATTCTCGATCTCCCTTATGCTGCCCGTCTGGGTGTGAATCTGGATGACTTGCTGCTTGTGCAACCCAAAACGGGTGAAGAAGCTCTTGGGGTTATGGAGGCATTGATTCTGTCTGAAGAGGTAGATCTTATTGTGCTGGATTCCATTGCTGCCTTAGTTCCTCATAATGAAATCGATAGTGACATAGGAGTGGATATTAGGGATTGGATTCCCAAGCTCATTGACCAAGCTATGCGCAAACTTTCAGGACCGATAGCCAATACAAACACGTGTGTCATATTCACGAATCAACTGCGCACACAACTGGATGTTATGTTCGGAAACCCTGAAATCACGACAGGTGGTAAACCGTTTCGTAATTGGGCGTCTGTTCGACTAGATATGCGCCGGATCCAGTCTATCAAGGTTGGACCAGAGATCATTGGCTCACGTACACGTGTACGTGTTATCAAAAACCGGCTGGCACCCCCATTTCAGAAGGCTGAATTTGACATACTCTTCAACGAGGGAATTTCAAAGCTGGGAGATCTGCTTGATCTTGCGGTAGAGAGCGAGATTATTACGAAGAAAGGCCCTTTCTATTCATATGGTGACATTTCAATTGGGCAGGATCGCGTAAACGCAGTTGAGTTTCTGCGCCAGCAAGATAAAATTGCCACTGAAATTGAGCATAAAGTCCAGCAGGAAATCCTCAAAACTACAGAGAAAAGCGAAGATAAATAGAACTCCAATTAGCATTTCTCAGGCAAAAGTTGTATGATGAAAGAGAAAAAATATTTTGACTTAGAAATGGAGTAACCGATGATAGAGTTGAAGAAGAAAGCCTATTATTGGATATTTGTGATCGGAACAATTTCTCTTCTCTTATTTTCTTGCCAGCCCTCAGCACCTGAGTGGGGAAGAACACCAAGTCCGACTTTTACGAAAACACAGGTACAGCAGCCAACACTTTCTCCTGTACTCATATCTACATCTACACTTGGCCCCACACTCATACCTACGCTCACGTTTACCTCTACTCTTGCGCCTACGTCTACACATACTCCTACCCCGATTATTTTACATGAGCATTCTCCTACATCGTCCAACTTGATTTTTGTTGGAAACCACTATAGTACACACAACATGTTTTTTTTAGGAGGCTATGTGGAGGGGGCCTGGCTTACTCCTGAAGAAGCATCTTCTTACTTCAACATTCTGAGTGCTCTTAATTACTATTCTCTAGACGGTGTACATGGCTCTGCAACTCTTACTGATTTTGAAAAATCTATCGATCCTGTCGTCCGTTGCACCCATGAACACTTTTGGATTAGTGTAGCATCTGAATTACCTCCCTTCGCTATTGGGTTGAGTGGATTTGAGCCTCTGCCTTCATCTGAAGCAATAGAAAACCTGTCTCCAGAGAATGAAACATATCGCCAATTTCTAAGAGAGTATCTGATTGAACAAGGAATCCCAACGCCAAATGTGCAAATAGAGCGCGTATTACGCGTTGATTTAGAAAATGACGGGGTTGACGAGGTTTTAATCGAAGCATCCCATTTTGTGGAAAAAACTGGGCATAGTGTTTCCCCAGGTGATTATTCTTTAATCCTGCTACGTAAGATCTCAGGAAGTAGCGTATCGACTCAGTTAGTTGTCGGTGAAATTTACTATGAAGATGTAGTGAATGCATTTCCGCATTCTTATTTCTTACAAGCCCTAATTGATGTAAACAGTGATGGGAAAACGGAAGTTTTTGTAGGCATCAAAAGGTGGGAAGGCGATGGAACAATTCTTTACGAATTGCAAGGAAACACTCTTGTAGAAGTTTTGCAGATGTTTTGTTATTTATGATGGGAATTGAAAAATAAAATTTATCCCTAAAAATAATCAACCGAATATTCCTACCGACATACTCACGGACAGAGCATAATGCAATCCGGGTTCGAGTCCCTTCACGTCCATCAGAGAGTCACTATTCCTAGTGGCTCTTTTGTTGAAAAACCTACAATCTTTGACAACCTCCATGATACGGGGATGATACAATTCACTTGCTATTTTTCAATTTGATGATAGAATACTTCGCTTCTGACAGGGCTGTAACCAGCAGACCCGTTAGACTACTTAGACAAAAAGACCAACTAGACCAAAAGACCAAATAATGTTTATTGATCAATCAGAAATCTATGTAAGTTCAGGCAAAGGTGGCGATGGCATCGTTCATTTTCGTCGTGAAAAATATGTCCCACGTGGCGGTCCCGATGGTGGCGATGGCGGCAAAGGTGGCGATGTTATCTTTGAAGTCAAAACCCATCTCAACACCCTTGCTAACTTCCGCCATAAACGCCGCTATGTCGCCGATAATGGCAAGCGCGGCGGGCGTAATAATCGCTATGGCAAATCTGCCAACGACCTCATCATTCACGTCCCGGCTGGTACGCTGATTTATGATGATGATAGCGATGAGCTTCTTGGCGACCTAACCCAAGACGGGCAACAATTAATTATTTGTGAAGGAGGACGGGGAGGACGGGGCAACACGCACTTTAAAAACTCCCGTCATCAAACGCCTCGCACAGCGGAAAAAGGCGAACCGCCCGTGGAAAAAAACATTCGCTTGGAGTTGAAGTTGATTGCCGATATCGGCTTGATCGGCGTCCCAAACGCCGGGAAGTCAACGCTTCTCACCTCCCTAACCAATGCGCGCCCCAAAATTGGTGCTTATCCTTTCACCACTCTTGTACCCAATTTAGGCGTAGCCAAAATAGACGAATTTGAGAGCGTTGTCCTCGCCGATATACCGGGATTAATCGAAGGTGCATCTGAAGGTGTGGGACTGGGGCACGAATTCTTACGCCACATCCAGCGGACGCGCGTTCTCATCCACTTGCTCGATGGGATGGGAGAAGACCCCATCGCCGATTTTAGTCAAATCAATTCAGAACTTTCTCTCTTTGATCCAAAACTAGGTGAAAAACCGCAGATTATCGCTTTCAATAAAATGGATCAGCCTCACGTTGCCGAACGCTGGGAAGAGGTTAAAGCCGAACTCGAAGGGCGGGGACATGAGGCTATTTCTATTTCGGCGTTGGCGCGCACCGATATTCGTAAATTGTTGATGAAAGCGGTAGAAAAACTTTCACAGATGCCCACGCTCGAAGAAGTTGCTCCCTTGCCCGTTTACCGCGTGGAAACTGACCCTAATGAATTTGAGATTAACCGCATAAACGATGGAGATTGGCGCGTTAGTGGATCTGCCATTGAGCGCGCCGCAGCAATGACTTATTGGGAGCATTTTGGCTCGATTCGCCGTTTTCAGAAGATCATGAATACGCTAGGGATTTCAAAAGCACTCACTGAAGCTGGTATCGAAATAGGGGATACGGTTTTTGTCGGTGAGTATGAACTGGAGTGGAACGAATAGAACGAGTAAATTAGTAATCAGGAAGTAGTAATCAGTAAAAACAAAATCCTGTAGGGCGAAATGCCTTGCAGGATTTTTTGTTATGTACATGCAAACATAAAAGTGTGCAAGAGCGACATAAATCTCGTACCACGCCCCGTAAAGCAAGATTCATCTTGCTCTTTCGCGCAGATTCACGAGAAGAGCAGTTTCTCTTCCAGATGCCCTTTAGGGCAAAGGGGACTTCTCTTGAGAGGAAAGCTTATTAAACGGTATCAAGCCAAAAACATGCGCGTCCCCCTTATTCCCCAATTAGTGATTCGGGGCGCAGAATCTCATCCAATTCTTCTGTACTAAGCAAGCCTTTTTTCAATACAATTTCCACCACGCCTTTGCCTGTTTGATGCGCTTCGGCTGCGACTGCGCTGGCGTTCTCGTATCCGATATGCGGATTTAGGGCGGTGACAATACCGATCGACTTATCGATCATTTCACGCAAATCATCTCGGTTGGCGGTGATGCCGACTACACATCGCTCGGCGAGCGTGGTGCAACCGTGACGCAAAAAGCGCAGGCTGTTGAAGAGATTTCGGACGATAATCGGCTCGAAAGCGTTGAGTTGGAGTTGACCCGCCTCTGCAGCAAATGAGACGGTGATGTCGTTGCCGATGACTTCAAAGGCAATCTGATTGACCACTTCGGGGATAACGGGATTGACCTTGCCGGGCATGATGCTGGAGCCAGCCTGCACAGGCGGGAGATTGATTTCGTTGAAACCCACGCGGGGACCGGATGAGAGCAGGCGCAAATCGTTGCAAGTTTTAGAGAGCTTGACTGCAACACGTTTCAGAACACCAGAAAGTTGGACGAACGCGCCTGCATCTTGCGTGGCTTCGACCAAATTCCCCGCCGTAACAAGCGGAATTTCGGTCACTTCACCGAGAAATTTACAGGCCACTTTCGCATAGCCTTTGGGTGCGTTGATGCCCGTCCCTATAGCGGTTGCACCAAGATTAATTTCGTTAATTAAAAGCGAGGCTTCTCGCAAGCGATCTCGGTCTTCTGAGAGCATAATCGCAAAGGCGCGAAACTCCTGCCCGAGTGTCATCGGGACGGCATCTTGGAGTTGGGTGCGTCCCATTTTGAGAATATCATGGAATTCATCAGCTTTTTCTTCAAAGGCTTTTTGCAGAATACCCATTGCTCCAATCAAATTATTGATTTTGGAGTGCAGGGCAACTTTGATGGCGGTGGGGTAGACATCGTTGGTGCTTTGGCTCATATTCACATGCTCAACGGGATGCAATTCTTTATATGCCCCGAGCGGATGCCCCAGATACTCAAGCGCACGATTAGCGATCACTTCGTTGGCGTTCATATTCGTTGAAGTTCCCGCCCCGCCCTGAATAATATCTACGACAAATTGATCGTGGAACTCGCCCGCGAGAATATCATCACAAGCACGGATAATGGCATCTTTGCGCTCATCATTAAGCAAGCCAAACTGATGATTTGCCAATGCCGAGGCTTTTTTGACGCAAGCTAGCGCATTGACCAATTCTGGGTAGGCGCTGATGGCTGTGCCAGAGATAGGGAAATTTTCAACGGCGCGTAGAGAGTGGATCCCATAATAGGCATCGGCAGGAACATCCTTATAGCCAAGCAGATCGTGTTCGGTGCGGTTTTTTTGCATTATTTCTCTCCTAAGGTAGGAGACACGCGGGTTTTTGCCTGAAACGATCTTTTGTCTAAAAAGCATCAAGGGCAAGAAAGATGACTTACTTTATAGGCAAAAATCGAGTGTCTGAATTTATGAAAAATCGTACTGTGTATTGCCCGTTTCGTAAAGGCAATTCTTACTCCTTTTTTCTTCGTAGTGATGGTCCTAAAAAAACATCCTTACAGTTTTGTAATCTAGCAGGTTTATATGCTTTTGCTATATAACTCCCTAAATCCCATGATAAACTTTTTTCTATGACTACAGATAAAATCACTCCTGAAAAAAAGAATTTTTGGCAAAAACTTGTTTCGCCACACCCTTCCATAGAAGATTTTGCAGAACGTCGCTTCGCCTCTGTTTTGGCAATTTTATTGCTTGCACTTCTGCCTCTCTATTTTTTACCTGAGGGAATACGCGCTATTGTAGAAAAACACCCTTGGGCAGATATCCTTTATTTTAGTAGCGGGGTACTGATTTTAACAGTGGCATATATTTTCGCGCGTAGTCCATACCCGCGTATGGGCGCACGTTTAACAATGCTTTATTTCACTTTTATCCCATTTGCTACATTAGCTGTGCAACCAGAACGCTATGCTGGAGAAGCTGCAAAAGACGCGCTCATCTGGTCTCTGCCAATTATGATCATGGCATTGATCCTGATGACCCCGAAGCAGATTAAATTTGTTGTGTTTTTCCAAATCGGGGTTTATCTCATCATCCCGGCAATATGGGAAGGTTTATCCTACAACCAAGTTTTTTCTACATTATGGGTAATAATTGGTGTAGGCGGGTTAATGATTGTCTCTGCTTTTGTGCAGGGTCGTTATTTGCTCAAGGCTGAAGATGAGGCAATCCAAAGCAAAAAGAATGAAAGACGTTTTAGAGAGATTTTTCTTGATTCTCCTATTGCTTTATGGGAAATGGATTTCTCTAAACTCAAGAAGCGTTTAGATACTATCGCAGCAAAGCATGGTGATGATATTAAGTCATATATTCTTAAAAACCCCAGTGCAATGGAAGGCGCGGCAAGTAGTGTCGTTTTATTGGATGCTAATTTCTCTGCATTGGAACTATATGAAACCGAAGACCTTGAAATACTGAAGAAGAGCCTGCATGTGGTCACTAATTCGAGAGCCATGCTCGCCTTGCGTGATGGTGCAATCAGTTTATGGAGTGGTGTTCGTAATATGCCTATAGAAACTGTCCATAATACCTTGCAGGGGAACGCAAAGAATGTCGTAGTTCGTTTTTCAGTTGGAAAAAGATATAAAGATACCTGGGAGCGGATTATTGTCTCGGTTGTAGATATAACAAGGCGAAGCATCGCCGAAGCGAACGCACGTCAACTTGCCTCCGCTGTGGAGGCATCTGCCAGCAGTATTGTCATTACCGATATGGACGGAGCCATCGAATACGTCAACCCCGCCTTTTCACAAGTTACAGGCTACAGCAGAGAAGAGGCCATAGGCGAAAATCCGCGTGTGCTCAAATCGGGTCAACATCCCGCATCCTTCTATCAAGAAATGTGGGAAGTCCTAAGTAGAGGGGAAATATGGCGTGGCGAAATTATCAATAAAAAGAAAAATGAAGAACTATACTGGGAACATGCTAGTATTTCCCCGCTAGAAAATGAACTGGGTGAAATTGTGAGCTACGTTGCCGTTAAAGACGATATAACCCAAGCAAAAGAAGCTGAACGTGATTTGCGTAACCTTTCCAGTGCCACAGAACAAAGTGCTAGTGCAGTTGTCATCGCAGATATGAATGGACTGGTTGAATACGTCAACCCAGCTTTTGCTAAAATCACAGGCTATTCTCAAGAAGAAGTGCTTGGCCAAACATTAGGCGTGTTGCGTTCTGGAGAACATGACCAGAACTTCTACGATGAACATGATGCCATTGTTACTCGTGGCGAAGTTTGGCGTGGCGAAGTGATGAATAAACGTAAAGATGGCTCACTCTATTGGGAATCTCAAGTGATGTCTCCGGTTAAAAACGATGCAGGGCTAATTACGCATTATGTCTCCGTTAGAGATGATATTACTGCCCACATAGCGGCTGAAAAAGAAATTCAGCGTCAGGGTGAGTTCTTGCAAAATATCATTGATGGTATTGATAGTCCTTTCTATGTGCTCAATGTAGATGATTACTCTATTGCTTTAGCTAATAAAAAAGCAAGAAAATTGGGGGTGACCAGAGGCAATACATGCCATAAACTCACCCATAAACGTGATACCCCCTGTTCTAGCGAAGAACACCCCTGCCCGCTTAAGCACGTTCTTCAACATAAAGAAGCTTATATTGTAGAACATATTCATTATCGACCTGATGGCACACCTTATTATGTAGAAGTGCATGGCTACCCCATTTTTGACGAAAATGACAATGTTGTGCAAATGATCGAGTACTCTATTGATATTACGGCGCGCAAAGAAGCAGAAGAAGAATTACGCAAACTTTCAAGTGCCACTCAACAGGCCGCCAGCGGGATTGTGATCACAAATACCAAAGGCATAATCGAATTTGCCAACCCTGCTACGCTAAAAATTACGGGCTACTCAGCAGAAGAATTTATTGGGGCCACACCAAATTTATTGAAGTCTGGCGAACACGAGGCTTCTTTTTATAATGAACTTTGGGAAACAATCCAAAAAGGTGAAGTTTGGCGTGGTGACCTCATTAATCGTCGTAAAGATGGTTCTTTATATTGGGAATCACAAACAATTTCTCCTGTTAAAAATAATCAGGGAGAAATAACGCACTATGTTGCTATTAAAGAAGATATAAGCAAAGCTAAAGAAGCTGAGAAAGAAATTCGCACCCTTTCTAGTGCAACAGAGCAAACTGCTAATGGTATTGTTATTGTTAGCGCAGAAGGAAAAGTTGAATATACAAACCCAGCCTTTACAGAAATAAGCGGATACAGCCAAGACGATGTTATGGGGAAAGATATTGAAAACTTATTGCGATCTGGTGAACATGATGAAGAATTTTATGAGCAACTGGCAGAAACGATCAGCGCGGGAGAAGTCTGGAAAGGGGAAATTATCAATAAGCGCAAAGATGGAAAATTATATTGGGAAGCTTTATTAATCTCCCCAATTAAGGATGAAAATGGAAAAATCACACATCGCGTAGAAGTCAAAGAAGATATAACCCGCCGCAAAGAACTTGAGCAAGCCCTTGCTATAGCCCACGAAGAAGCCCTTGTTGCCAGTGAAATGAAAACCCAACTTCTCGCCAATGTAAGCCATGATATGCGTACTCCGTTGGGGGCGATCCTTGGGTACACAGAGATGTTAGATACCGGAGTTTTTGAGCCATTAAACGATCAGCAAGCTGAAGCCACGCGCGCTATCGCGGCGAGTTCCCAGAGATTGCTTAATTTTGTCAGCGATTTACTTAATCAAGCTCAAATTGAAACGGGAGAAATCATCCTTAATGAAAGCTTCATTAAGCCACAGCAATTATTAGATGGCTTAGGTGGTGAAATTTCTCTCGCTAGAACACAAGGTTTAATTCTAGAGACCAAGATAGGTGAAAAATTGCCATCCAAATTTATAGGCGATGCCTATTGGCTGGGGCAAATTGTGCACAACTTGCTTTCAAATGCAATTAAATTTACGCCACGTGGCGGAGAGATAAATATCCGGCTACTAAGAAGTGGAGAACATGCCTGGAAAATAGAAGTAGCAGATAATGGCAGGGGCATTCCCCCAGAGGCACAAAATTATATCTTTGAATCTTTCCGCCAAGTAGATGGCTCAATTACCCGCGAAGCACATACAGGCTCTGGGTTGGGTTTATCTATTGTCAACCATTTGGTAAGATTGATGGGTGGCGAAATTCAACTAGAAAGTACGGTTGGCAAAGGCAGCACCTTTACTATTCTTTTGCCCCTGCAAAAAGATGAGGAGAAAAAAGCATGAGTTTAGAAGAAAATCCGCTCGCATTGGTTATCGAAGATGATCCAGAACAGCAAAATATTTTTACAAAAGCGATTGAAATGGCAGGCTTTTCTGTTGAAGCCATCGGCAATGGAAAGCAAGCAATAGCGAGATTAGATGAAGTAAGCCCAAAGCTAATTGTTTTAGATTTGCATCTACCTGGTGTTTCTGGTGATGAAATATTACATCATATCCGCGCTGACGAGCGGCTTGCTTCTGCTCGCGTAATGTTGGCAACAGCCGACCCGCTTCGTGCCGATACTTTGCGAGATCAGAGTGATCTGGTTTTACTCAAACCCGTTAGCTTTATCCAACTTCGAGATCTTGCTATTCGTTTACGATCTGGAATACAATAAAAAACGAAGTAAAAAATGCCTTAGAAAAGCCAGAACGGAAATTTCCGCTCTGGCTTTTTTTACATCTTTTTTACATCATCATAATGGGGTGATAAAAAAACTCTCTTAGAATTTAGTCATATTAACTCGTCATTGCGAGCCGTTTTTGCGAAGCAATCTCATAATGACGCGATTGGAAGGAGTTCTTATGACAAGAAATTTAAGCAGACGGGATTTCCTGAAATCCTCTGGGATTTTTGCCGCAGCGATGGCATTATCTGCCTGCCAACCTTCAACAGAGGACGCGACGGAACGCGCGTTACCTACACTTGATACCGCTCCAGATTCATCTCCTGCGCCCCCAACAGATGAGGCTCTCCTGCTCCACACCCTCAAGCGGATTTCCTTCGGCGTGACTCCTGCCATGCTGGCGCACGCTCGTGAAATCGGTTTAGATGCATATATAGAAGAGCAACTCTCCCCCGAAAGCCACGATAACAGCGAAACAGAAAACTTTATAGAAAAGAATTTTGAAACGCTGAACATGACTCCAAAAGAACGTTTTGAATTAGAGAAATTTGGGCAGCCTATTCAAGAAATGATTGAGGCAACTCTGGTGCGTCAGTGGCGTAGCTCAAGTCAATTTTATGAGGTGATGGTCGATTTTTGGACAAACCATTTCAATATCTTTCTCGCTAAAAACCCCTGCCGTGTTCTCAAAGCAGATGATGACCGCGATGTTATCCGCGCGCACGCTTTAGGCAATTTTCACGATATTCTCTCTGCATCTGCGCATAGCCCGGCGATGCTTACTTATCTTGACCAAGCGACTAGCAAGAAAGATGCACCCAATGAAAATTATGCGCGTGAATTACTAGAGCTACACACAGTTGGCGTGAATGGGGGCTATACCCACGAAGATATTACAGAATTAGCCCGCGTGCTCACAGGCTGGAGTGCAACGGGATTCCGGGATAAAAACCGGGAAGTGGGGCAGTTTCTGTTTCGGGCGCGCACCCACGATGATGGTCAGAAACAAGTTTTGGGCACGGTCGTCCCGGCGGGCGGGGGGCAGAAAGATGGGGAAATGATTTTAGAGATGCTATCCCAACATCCGCAAACGGCAGCGTTTATCAGCATAAAGCTGGCAAGACGATTCGTGGCAGATAATCCGCCCGCGTCCCTCATCTCAAAATTATCTCAAGTTTTTAGCAAAAGCGAAGGTGACACTCGTGAAATGATGCGAACTTTGCTCAAATCGGATGAGTTCAAAGCCTCAGTGGGGCAAAAATTCAAACGTCCGCTCGAGTTTTTCATCTCTACGATGCGCGTGACTGGAGCCGAAATCAGACACACGCCGCGCGCACTCACAAATCAACTGCGCCAAATGGGACAAATGCCGCTCATGTGGTCACCGCCAACGGGATACCCCGACTACGCCGATTGGTGGACAACTACGAGCGGGATGCTCAACCGCTGGAATTTTGCGCTAGCTCTCACGACAGGCGAAGTGTCCGGTGTGGAAGTTGATTTGCCCGCTCTCGTTGCCGATGCCGCCTCCGCCCAAGATATGGTGGATTTGCTCAGTATCCGCTTTTTGGGCGAAAAACTTCCTGATAATGCGCGCGATATTTTGAGCGATTACGCTGGTACAGATATAGATAAAACCTTGCCAGAAATTGCGGGGCTGATTTTAGGCTCACCGTATTTTCAGGTGAGGTAAAACTTCTCACCACAAAGCCATGAAGAGCACGAAGAATATCCTTGTGTCCACAAAGAAAACCTTATGGTGAAAAAGGTAGGAATAATGACAAACCAACTTTCTCGAAGAGATTTTCTCAAATTATCCACCGCCCTCGGCGGATTTGCCCTCACTCCATCCTGGATGTCGCGCCTATCCTTTGCCCCTCAAGGTGTTGAACCCTCTGGCGATTTACTTGTGGTGGTTTTTTTGCGCGGCGCAATAGATGGGCTAAATGCCGTTATCCCCCATGCTGAATCGCGCTATTATGATTTACGTCCCGAACTCGCTATTCCAGAACCAAAATCGGGCGATGATAAAAGCGCAATAGATTTAGACGGATTTTTCAGCCTGCACCCTTCCCTGCGCCCGCTAAAAAATTGGTGGGATGATAAATCGCTGGCAATTGTTCACGCCGTAGGCTCACCTGACCCAAGTCACTCCCATTTTGATGCCCAAGATTATATGGAAAGCGGCTCACCTGGTCAGAAACTAGATTCGGGCTGGATTGGGCGACATTTGCAGACCGCATCATGGCAAAACGAATCCCCTTTCCGCGCGGTGGGAATGGGCGGCGTTCGACAAAGCTCGTTGCGCGGCACTGTTCCCGTCACCACTCTCAACTCCATCGCCGAATTTAACCTGCACGGTGCAACCCAAGCGCAACTAGCCCAACTCTATGCGCTAGGCTCAAATTATGATAGCCTCGCGAACGAAACCTTCGCCGCAATCAACACCCTTAGCCAAGTGGACACCGCGAACTTCACCCCCGAAGGCGGAGCGGAATATCCCGAAACAGATGTGAGTATGGCGCTACAACAAGTTGCACAAATTGCCAAAGCAGAAATCGGGATGGAAGTCGCCTGCATCGATGTCGGTGGATGGGATACCCATAATCAGCAAGGTGTAGTGGATGGAACCTTCGGGACGCTCCTAACCGATCTTGCTACCGCTATGGACGCCTTCTACCGCGACCTCGGCGACCGCGCTAAGCGTGTCACCCTCCTCACCATGTCTGAATTTGGGCGGCGTGCCTACGAAAACGGGAGCGGCGGCACCGATCATGGTCATGGTAGCCTCATGTTCTTGCTTGGCGGTAACGTCAACGGCGGCAAAGTCTACGGCGATTGGCCCACCCTCGCAGAAGACAAACTCTACGGTCCCGGCGATTTGGCGGTCACTACCGATTTTCGTGATATTTTGAGTGAAGTCTTGATTAAACGATTGAATAATCCCCACCAAGAAGATGTTTTCCCCGATTATGCAGGTTGGCAGGATTTGGGCATTTTGAGAGAAGGTTAAACAGAAAAGTCTCAAAGAGACACTATGATTTTCTTTGTGTTCCTTTGAGACCATCGTGTTTTGTAATCTATTCTCTACTCTCTAAAAACTGGATAATTTTCTCCTCAATCTCGTCTCTCACTCTACGAAAAACGACTATCTTCTCTTCATCAGACCCTATCGCATCGGCAGGATCATCGAAGCCGATATGAACTTTCTTCCCGCTTCCTAACCAAATAGGACATTTCTCTTCGGCATCTCCGCAAACGGTGATAACTAAATCGAAACTCATTTTACGAAATTTGTTCACATGCTTTGATTCCCCTTCATGCTCAATTCCAATTTCACTCAATGCACGAATCGCTAAAGAATGCACATATTCCGATGGTTCTGTCCCTGCGCTAAACGCCCACCATTCTTTGGAAAGGCGGGCGTTGACTATTGCTTCAGCCATCTGCGAACGACATGAATTACCAGTGCAGAGAAATAAAACTCTTCTCATTAGTTCTTCATCGAGATTTCAGCATCATCTGGGTCAGCTTCTTCCATTTCACCTGTAGCAACAAAAATCGTCCGCTCGCAGATATTGGTGACTCTGTCGCCAACACGTTCCAAATTATGTGCCGCCCAAACTAGCCAATTAGAGCGTTCGATTGCACTGGGATCTCCCATAACGTAGGTGATCACCTCGCGATAAATTTGTGTATAGAGAGCGTCAATCTCATCATCCTCAGCAGGGATGCTTTCAGCTGCTTTGACATCTTCTTCAATAAAGGCGGTCAGAGAACGATGAAGCATATCGGCTGTTTTTTCTGCCATACGGGGTAGATCTACGAGAGGTTTTAGCAATTTTTGCTCAGCCATGACCACGTTAATCTTCGCGATGCCTTTGGCATAATCGCCCATCCGTTCGAGTTCCCCAGCTACATCCAAAATGGAAGCAAGTAGCCGCAAGTCGTGTGCCATCGGCTGTTGAGTGGCAATGGCGATCATTACTTCGCGCTCAATCGCAAATCGTTTTTGATTGAGAATCTCATCATCATCATAAATTTTTTGCGAGCGGGGAATATCTCTGTCTTTGAGCGCATCAACAGAGTCCAGAATGGCCTTTTCGACCATACTTCCTAAAGAGAGAATATCGTCTTTTAGTCTTTGGATTTCGTCTTCAAATGCTTTTCTCATAATACACCTCTATAAATTTATCAAAAAACTTAGCCGGTTTTATTTAAGGTTTTTTCTTCTATTTCTAAATCTTGTAAATCCCGCTCATAAACCGAAACCCGGCGAGCATAAATTTCCTGCATAAGCGGTGAAGAAATTAAGAAATCAGCTGTTGCGCGGTTATTTGCCACGGGGATATTCCAGACCTGCGCCAAACGCAAGAGAGCCTTTACATCAGGATCGTGGGGCTGAGGCTGGAGCGGATCCCAAAAGAAAATTAGCATCTCAATTTCCCCTTCGGCAATTTTTGCGCCAATTTGCTGGTCACCGCCAAGAGGACCGCTTTTAAGTTTGGTGAAAGGCAAATCTAGTTTTTCTTCTAAAAGGCTACCTGTTGTACCTGTTGCATAAAGATGATGCTTCGCTAAAGTGGATTTATTGAAAAGACACCACTCTAGCAAATCTTTTTTCTTATTATCATGCGCCACAAGCGCAATATGTTTCTTTTTAGGTAAAGTTATTTCGGTAAGTGGCATTTTTATCCTATTTGTTTTTCGATCTTATCCAAATCGTCCGGTCACATAATCTTCTGTTTGTTGCTCTTTGGGATTCGTGAAAATCTCTGTGCCGGGCGCGTATTCAATCAATTTGCCTTGCAAGAAAAATGCGGCATAATCAGATGTTCGCGCCGCTTGTTGAACAGAATGTGGAACAAGAATAACCGTATATTGTTTTTTTAGTTCAATCAACGCATCTTCAACTTTAGATGTGGAGATGGGGTCAAGCCCAGAAGTTGGTTCATCGAGTAAAAGGACTTCTGGCTCTAGGGCGATGGAGCGTGCCAGACAAAGTCGCTGTTGCTGTCCACCGGAAAGAGCAATCGCAGGGTCATCGAGGCGATCATGGACTTCATCCCAGAGGGCGGCGAGTTTCAGGCTGCGCTCAATCGCTTCGTCATGGCGGGATTTTCTCTTTTCACCCGCAAGCTCTAATCCATAAGTAAGATTGCCGCGAATGCTAAAAGGCAAAACCACAGGACGGGCAAAAACCATCCCCACTTTTCTGCGTAGAGCAATTACATCTATTTTGGGGTCAAGGATATTCTCTCCGTCAAGCAGAATTTTCCCCGTGACTGTCTCAACATCTGCCAAATCATTAAGTCGATTCAAACAGCGCAATATAGAGCTTTTTCCACCACCCGCAGGACCAAATAATACGGTTGTTGCGTTAGCAGGAATATCTAGGCTGATGCCGTTGAGAGATTCAGTCCCATCTGAGTATTGAAGAGTAAGATTTTCGATTACGATTTTGTTCATTTAGTTAGATAGTTTTATAGTTTTGTAGTTGCTCTGTGCCGCTATTGTTTCGATACGAATGACGATTGCACTGTCATTCTACTCAACCGCCGCTGATTGCGTTCTGTTTTTTTGCTTTTACTGACCACCGAATACTGAACACTGCTTCACCACTGCCTCTTCGCTCGCGCTCGTCCACGCACAAAAGTTGCCAGCACATTCATCCCAATCACGAAAACAAGCAAAACCAACGCAGTCCCATATTGAATTTGGATGGGCATCTCAGGAACTTGGGTAGAAATCACGAAAAGATGATAGGGCAACGCCATTGTCGCGTCAAAGGGAGAATGGGGCAAACGTGGTAAGAAGAACGCCGCGCCCGTAAAGAGGATGGGGGCTGTTTCACCCGCTGCGCGTTCTAAGCCGAGAATAACGCCCGTGATGATGCCAGGCTGGGCTTGTGGAAGCACCGTTTTTCGGATTGTTTGCCAATGCGTCCCACCCAACGAGATACTCACAGTGCGAAAAGATTGAGGGACTGCCCTCAAAGCTTCTTCGGTGGTGCTGATGATGACAGGGAGGGTCATGATCGAAAGCGTCAGCGAAGCCGCCAAGATGCTAGTGCCAAAATTCAAGAAGAGAACGAAAAGTCCTAAACCAAAAAGACCGTAAACAACCGATGGAATCCCTGCTAGGTTGATAATTGCTAAACGAATTAGGCGTGTGGCTTTATTTTCAGGGGCGTATTCTGAGAGATAAATCGCGGCGGCAATCCCAAGTGGCACGGCAAAAATGGCTGTGCCGAGGGTGAGATAAAAAGTCCCGATGATAGCAGGGAGGATGCCGCCTTCACGCATCCCGTTACGGGGGAAGCCGGTGATGAATTCCCAAGAGATGGCGGGTGCACCCTGTACAACGATGTAGATAACAGTCGCGATAATGGGGATGACAGTCATCAGCGTCATTAGGGTTAGGAGCGAGAAGCCTAGTTTCTGAGTTAGGTCTCGGTTTTTTGTGTAGAATTTGTTCATAGGGATTCTGTGAAAAAATGAGATAGATGGGAAAGTATTATGCAATAAAAAATAAGATTAGGATAATACCCATTCTGCCCTCTTCTTCTGCCTAAAAACAACCGCAGAAGCGGTCACATTGACCACGAGAGAGATTAAAAATAAGACCAAGCCAATGAAAAATAAGACATGATAATGCGTGCTGGCGTTTGCTACTTCTCCCATTTCAGCGGCGATGGTAGCGGTCATGGTGCGGACAGGGGAGAATAAATCTGCTAAACCAGTGGCTAAAACAGGGGCGTTGCCGGTTACCATCATCACTGTCATGGTTTCACCGATAGAGCGACCTACGCCGAGCATGACAGCGGTGAGTACTCCGGATCGGGCGGCAGGAAGTGTCACTCGCCAAATCGTCTGCCAACGAGTGGCACCCAAAGCGAGAGCTGCGTCACGGTAGGATTTCGGGACTGCATCCAACGCGTCTTCGGATATCGAGACAACGGTGGGGATCGCAATCCCACCCAAGAGTAACGCTCCCGACAAAGCTGTTAAGCCAGTCGGCAAGTTTAGGGTCACGCGAAGTGTCGGAGAGAGGATTAAAATCCCCAAAAAGCCAAGTACAACGGAGGGCAATCCACCCAATAATTCCACTAAAGGTTTGAGTGTATTTCGTAGCCAACGCGGGGCAATTTCGGCGAGATAAATCGCAACGCCAATTCCAAATGGGACAGCGATAATCCCCGCGCCAACGGTGACGAGAATTGAGCCGCTGATGAGGGGCAAAATCCCGTAGTAGCTTTCGATGGGATACCAGCGTGTAGCGAAGAGGTCACCGAGCGGGACTTCGGTGAGCGTAGGCAGACCTTCTTTGAGTAGAAAAAAGAAGATCATGCCAACGAATATAACGGCTGAGTAGCCAGAAAATTTGATGAGGCGGGTAATGAGAAATTCTCGCCAGTTGAGGTCTTTTTGCATATTACTCCGTAAAGAGTCTCACGCAAAGAGGCTAAGTCGCAAAGTTTTAAAGCTTTTCTTAGCGTCTCTGCGTCTTTGCGTGAGGAATAACTAAAAACTAATTGATAGGAACAAATCCTAATTCTTTTACAATTTCTTGCGCTTCTGCGGACATAATCCATTCTAAATAAATCGCCACTTCGCCAGTTGGCTCGCCATTGGTGTACATATATAAATCGCGGGCAATAGCGTAAGTGCCATTATTAACAGAATCAACTGAAGGCAAAATATATTCATCACTAGCTTCGGGGGCAATTGCGATCATATTTAAATCTTCGGGGACATAACCCAAGCCGTCGTAGCCAATTGCGTTCGGGTTTTGGCGCACTTCTGAGATAATGCCTTCAGATGAAGGAAGCAAAAGTGTGTTGGTCGAGAAAAGCGTTTTCGATTCTTTATCACCCAAGCGTACAACAGTTTCGAGAAAATAAACATGTGTCCCAGAGTTGGTTTCACGAGAAAGGCGCACTATAGGTCTATCATCACCGCCAACTTCACGCCAGTTCGTATAAGCACCACTGTAAATTTTAGAGATTTGTTCTAGCGTCAACTCTCTAACAGGATTAGTAGGATTAACGATAACCGCAATAGCATCACCAGCAATGATATGCTCCATCGGCTCAATCCCTTGCTCATTGGCGAGATCAATCTCTTTCTGCTTGATCTGGCGGGATGCGTTGGCGATATCCACCGTGCCGTTAACCAGCGCGGCGATACCCGTCCCTGAACCACCGCCAGTTACCGATAAACGGATATTGGGGTTCTCAAGCTGATATTGCTCCGCCCACGCCAACGCCAAGTTGACAATGGTATCTGAGCCTTTATTTTCGATATAAGTTTGGGGGGCTGAGTCTGCGGTTCCTTGCCCAGAAGAGGAGCAAGAGACCAAGAAGACGAGTAAGAAGGTGAAGAGAAGGGTGCGTTTCATCGGGCGGAATTATAACACCAGAAAACCTTGCAATACGGTAAAATATGCACATGACAAAAGAAAATCCAGTGTTTACCATCTCAGATCTCAATTTCTATTACGGGGAAAAGCGAGCCTTGTCCAATATCAATATGAACATCATGCCTCGCAAAGTAACCGCTCTAATAGGCCCTTCTGGTTGCGGAAAATCGACTTATTTACGTTGCCTGAACCGAATGAACGACACCATTGAAGGCACGCGCGTAGAGGGCAAAATTCGTCTACACGGAGAAGATATTTACTCTCCCGATGTAGATGTGGTCGATTTACGCCAGCGTGTTGGGATGGTTTTCCAAGCACCCAATCCTTTCCCACAATCCATTTTCGATAATGTCGCCTTCGGACCGCGCGTGCTTGGGCTTGCTGAGGACAAAACGGACTTGAGTGAAACCGTTGAGCAGAGTCTCCGCCAAGCCGCGCTCTGGGATGAAGTCAAAGACGACCTCAAGCTAGGTGCGCTATCTCTCTCTCTGGGGCAGCAGCAACGTCTCTGCATTGCGCGTGTGGTCGCCGTTCAGCCCGAAGTAATTCTGATGGATGAATCCACCTCGGCGCTTGACCCTATTTCTACCGGTCACGTCGAAGATTTGATTGCTGAACTCAAAAAGGACTACACTATCGTCATCGTCACGCATAATATGCAGCAAGCCGCGCGTGTCTCTGATAAAACAGGACTTTTCTGGCTTGGTGATTTAGTCGAATTTAGTGAAACGACAGAGATGTTCACGAATCCCAAAGAAGAGTTGACGGAAGCCTATATCACAGGGCGGATGGGCTAAGTTCGCAGACCTTAAGTAAAAACAGGTCATCAGAAGACGACCTGTTTTGATTTTAACTTTTCTGACCAAAGTATTTCATGACCCTGGCAGGTGAACGCTGATGACGCAACTCATTAGCCATAAACTTCATTGGTTTGTCTATATGCCTGAAAAAGATTTTATACCCTTCGCATAAATAATTCAGCCCAGTCTCACCATCAGGCGTTTTATGAAAGCGGTTTTTCGGACACTCTCCGTGGCAAGCAAAGAGAACATCACAGTCAAGGCAATATTGGGGCAACGCATCTTTTTTTGCTTGCCCAAAGCTGTCTTGTTTTTCACTTCTCACTAACTTTTCCATTGGAATTTCTTGGATATTGCCGAGTAAATATTTTGGCTCAACGTAATGGTCGCACGCGTATAAGTCGCCGTTGTGTTCAAGAGCAAGTGCCAAGCCACAGGTCGAGTTAAAAATACAAATTCCAGCCGGGACACCGTAAAAATTTGCTAAGGCAGATTCAAAGGTCGGGATGAAAACACGTCCCACATCCTGTGTTATCCACTCATCAAAAACCTTTTTTAAAAATATTCCCCATTCTTCTGGGCGCACCGAACGCTCGGTCACCTGCTCCCCCTCTTGGAAGCCTGTCTTATTTTTTCGCTCTACGATGGAGATAAATTGGATATATTCTGCCTTCAACTCATCCCTAAAAAAACGATAAACTTCCAGCGGATGATTGGCATTTGCAGCGTTGACTGTGCAAAGGATATTAAAGTCTACCTTATGCTTTTTCAGGATATTAAGCCCCGTGAGAACGCTCTTGAATGTGGGCTTGCCACCCTTATCTCGGCGATAGATATTATGAAGATCTTCGGTTCCGTCAATACTGATCCCGACCAAATACCGATTATCATGCAGAAACTGTCCCCAAGCGTCATCCAATAAAATGCCATTCGTCTGAATTGCAAAAGAGACGCGCTGTCCTGGTGCTTTAAACTGGTTGGCAAAACGAGTCGCTTTTTCAAAGAAATCCAAGCCCATCAATGTCGGTTCTCCACCCTGCCAAGTGACCATGATTTCTGCCACCCTCGGCTGAGACTGGATATATTGCTTAAGATAGCTTTTTAGCACATCATCTGACATGTGAAAATTGCTCTCAGGGTAAAGCTCTTCTTTTGAGAGAAAAAAACAATAAGCACAATCGAGATTGCAGATTGCACCAGTCGGTTTTGCCATGACATGGTAAGGATAAGGCATCATTTTTTAGTATTTGGGGGAGATTCCCGAAAGAGTAGATGGGCTATTTTTCACGTACTTCATCAAGCGCGGCCTTCATCTCTTTGATCAAATCTTGATATTCAGCCTCGTCAATTGCATTTTCAAGTTGGTATGGGTCTTTTTCAAGATCATAGAACTCTGATTTGTCACCGCCCGTCTCTGCATAGACATAAGTACCTAAATGGTAGGCGGCATAATGTCCACGCCCGGGCCAGCCCTCAATGAGTACGCCATCACGTTGCATATCACCAGCAAGCAAAAGCGGGACAAGAGAGACTCCGTCCACGCCTTCTGGAGTTGGAATCCGTGCTAAATCATATAAAGTCGGTGCAATATCTATATTGGAAACTGGTTTCTCTTCTATATAAGGCGTTAGCACAAGGGGTGGATATCGTAATGCAAATGGTGTTCGAGAAGCTTCTTCATAGAAAGAATTTTTTGAAGACATTCGATGTTCACCCCAGAGTTTTCCATTATCAGATAAGAAAAAAACCACTGTTTTATCAAGTAATTCCGCTTCTTCGAGCTTGTGGATGATGCGCTCTATATTTCTATCAAGGGAACGCAAACTTAGAAGCTGGTCGTTGCGGAATTCATTTAGCTCATGTTTTTTATCATCAGACAGTCGTGGCTCTTTTTCTTGGAGCCAATTTGGTTTGTCTGAAATATCTTCCTCGTCAAAACTAGGAGGGAAATCTGGCAAATCTATAGATAAAAATTTATCTTCATCTGCGGGTGTAGCAGGTGCATGAGGCGCGTTAGGTGCAAAATAGAGACAGAAAGGTTTTAATTTCTTTGATGCCTTATCAATAAATTCGATGCAATAGTCGCCAAAAGCATCGGTGATATATTGCCCCTGATGCCGCACCCATTCTCCGTCTACCATGATGTCAGGATTGTTATAACGGCTTTCTCCACCAAAAATAGCGCGCCAATAATCAAATTCTGATTTTGGTTCGTCTTTAGCACGCCATTCATTTAAATACTTCCCAACCAATCCCGTGTAATAACCATCACCTTGCAAATGCTTTGCGAAAGTGGTTTCATCAAAACCGTCATCTTGATTTTCACGGATATTATGAGAATGCGCATACATTCCCGTAAGAATACTACATCGGCTGGGCCCACAAAGCGGCGTAGTAATATAGCCGTGCTTAAAGGTTACTCCCTGATCGAAGATTAAATTTTGAGTTCGCGGCATCTGCCACATCGAATCATATCGTTGGTCATCTGTGTAGATAATCAGAAAATTAGGTCGTTCTTCTTTTATCCCCGCTGTAACCAGCCATTTCTCGCAAGAGGTAAGTGTCATTGCGCCTGCGCCCAATGCCCCTAAACGCAAAAAATCTCGTCTTGATAATTGTTTCTTCAATATCATCTTCCTTTAATGCGATTATCGTTTCTTCGTAGCCCCATAAAAAGCTGGAACAGTCAGCGCGTGGATTTTACAAAGCCGTTTATCCAGCAAGCGTGAGCGGATGCGTTCATCAATTTCGTCCAATGTATCGGCGGTGGTGATGACGGTTGGCAACTCGGCGTTATAGCGATAATTAAAAAGCTGATAGAGTTTCTCACGCACCCAGGGTGTCATCGACTGCGTGCCAAGATCGTCTAAAACCAAAAGTGGTGCGGTACGAATTTCGTCAAAGCGACGATCGTAGCTCACTTCGCTTTTGGGGTTGAAGGTCGCTCGTAAATGATCCATCAAATCTGGTACCATGATGAAAAGTGGCGGCGCGCCCAAACTGGCGCGATAATTCGCAATTGCTGCGGCGAGGTGTGTTTTCCCACAACCATAGCTGCCCATAAAAATCAGCCAACCTTTTGGTTTTTCAGCAAAACGATGCGCGGCTTTCAAGGCTCGCTCAAGTGTTTTCACTTCTTTTGCGGGCAAACCTTCATCGCGTCTTTCTTCTATATTTCCAAAACTTTTATTTGCCAAAAGATCAAGAGATGAAAGTGAAGAATGTCCTTTATCGTCAGTTGGACGACGATAATCGGGCGCACTGATGCTAACTTTTGTGATCAATTCTGGGTCTTGCAAACGCGAGCGGATTCGGGCTTCAATTTCACTCAAGCGTAGATTTGTTGTCACGACCAAAGGTAATTTGTTGATATAGCGATAATTAATGATTTGGAAGAGTTTTTCCTGTGCCCAGCCAGTTGCATTTTGAGTGCCAAAATCATCCAAGATCAAAAGTTTGGCATTCCTGATTTCATCAAATCGGGCTTCAAATGTTGTATCTTCTGCGCTGTATGAAAATCGGAGCATGTCTAGCAAATCGGGGACAGTTAAAAAGAGTGTTGGTACGCCCATGCTCACAGCAAAATTGGCAATCGCTGCTGCAAGGTGTGTTTTTCCGCAACCATATGCCCCTTCAAGAAGTAGCCAGCCTTTTAGGGATTGCGCATAGATATGAGCCTGATTGAATGCCATCTCAATCGAAGTGGCGTGTAAATCGCCCAAACCTTTACGTCCACGTGGCAAAAAGCTCTCAAAGGTTAAATCCTTCAACTCGTCCAGATGACTGAGGGAGAAAAGCCGCTCGCGTACTTGTTCGGTTACATCGCGATTACGGCAAGTGCAAATCTCCAGTTTGCCAAAATCAGGATGCCCCGGCTCCACATCTGCGCGTAAATAGCCCATCCCACCGCAATGCACACAATTTGGATCCCCGGGCAAATCGTGGCTAGTCGATGAAGTCGGCGTAGTCCCCTTGGACATACCGGTTGCGATCTTTTGAATCGTCTTGTCGATTTTGCTTTTTGCCATAACCTTCTTCTTTCCAGCTTTTTAAAATGGCTTCTACATAACGCCAATTGCGGGCGTTCGCTTTCACCGCCAGCCCAATTGCCTCTTCAATTTTCTCGATTTCATACTCATCTTCGGCATCTTTTAGCGTGTCAGCCAAGAGGGGTGTTAGGGGGCCGATATTTTCTTCGTAGAGCTGGTAAATATTGGGACGTGTCAAAGGCGGAGTCGAATTTCTCTTTGACGGAACCCAGCCACTCTCACGGGCGGCTTCGGCGGATGCTCGTCCACGTGGGGAGTTGAGGAAGTAAACCACATCCGCATCAATCGTGACCTTTAACAGGCTTCCGCGCAAGACGCATTTTTCCAGTCCCGAGCTAATATCTACCGCATTCAGCCCCTCGGCAAAATCCTGCTCCCAAAGTGGATGCGACGCCCCTTCCATATTTGCCACGCGCCACAAAGCGTAGAGCGTGATTTTGAGTTCATTCAGGTCGTCAATCTCACTAAGCAATTCCCGAAAAAACTCATTAGGGATTTGGGTAAACTTCTCTTTGCCAGAGAAACCTTTGAAGGGAAATTTACTCATTAAAACTTACTTTGCGCGTAGCCGCATTTTCGAATTTTGCCAAATTCGGGCGGAAAATCAACTCGACAGAGCCAACGGGACCATTACGATGTTTTGCCACGACGATCTCAGCCACGTTTTGTTTGGTGGTCTCTTTCTCATATTGATCAGGACGATAAATGAACATGACAATATCGGCATCTTGCTCAAGCGAGCCTGATTCTCTCAAATCGGAGAGGACGGGGCGTTTGTCTGAACGTTGCTCAACGGCACGACTGAGTTGGGCGGCTGTCAGAACGGGGACGTTAAGCTCGCGCGCCAGTACTTTTAGGCTACGCGAGATATAGGAAACTTCTTGCACGCGGTTGTTATTATGTGCTTCACTGCCCATGAGTTGCAAATAGTCAATGATGACCAGATCGAGACCATACTCCATGTGCAAACGACGGCATTTGGTACGTAGTTGCAGTGGGGTGACAGCAGGCGTATCGTCTAGGAAGAGTTTTGTGTCTGAGAACATTTCGATGGAATGGGTGAACTTGGGCCATTCATCATCGTTGAGTTTTCCCGTGCGCAGGCGTTGGGAATCAATTCCTGTTTCCTGCGAAATCATACGTTGAGCGACTTGCTCATTAGACATTTCGAGCGAGAAAATGGCGACGTGCTTTTTATGTATTACGGCAGCGTTGCGTGCTACAGACATCAAAAAACCAGATTTACCCTGACCAGGACGACCTGCAATGATCAGCAAATCGGAGTCTTGTAAGCCAGAGAGCAAACGATCAAGATCAATAAATCCGGTTGGGACGCCGAAGAATTCTTCATCTCGTTTGGAGAGTTCGTCAATCGTGTCATAGACTGTACTCATCACTTGTTTGATGGGCTGCACATCGTGCGTCATACGTCGTTCGCTGACACCGAAAATTGCTTTTTCGGCCTCGTCCATCACATCGTCAATGCCGGTCTCTTCGTCATAAGCCATTGTTGCAACGCTGTTGGCGGCATTGAGCAGTTTACGGCGCAGTGAATGTGCTTCAACAACATGCCCGTAAGCATCTGCATGAAGAGATGTAGGAACCTGATTAACAAGCGATGTTAAATAGGCAGGGCCTCCAATTTCGGCAAGCTGATCCATGCGGGCAAGCTCTTCAGAAACGGTCAGCAAGTCTACAGGGGTGCGGCTCTCGTGAAGGCGGGTGAACGCATCCCAAATCCAACGTAGGCGGTGGATGTAAAAATCATCCCCCTGCAAAAATTGGGCAACGTCATAATAAACTTCGGGGTTAATCAATACCGCCCCTACGACGGCTTCTTCGGCTTCTCGGCTGTGGGGAACGCCGGGGGCTACAGGGGCGGGAGATGATTCGGGGGGAAGGGTGTCATTCATAGGGGAATCAAGATTCGGGATCGGGATCGGGGTCGGATTCGGAATTTTCATCCGCTTTGTCGTCATCGTCATTTTCTTCTAGTTGATCGAAGAAATCTTCAAAAATGGAGAGACGCTCGTCATTTGGGCTTGCTGCCTTTTGACTGGGCTGAATCTCATCCTGAATATCGTCTTCGGGGAAGATTCCGGCACTTTCCATCACGCTTGGGTCAATGAGAATGGGAACATGGGCACGAACTGCCATGGCGATGGCATCAGAGGGGCGAGAATCGATTTCGATGATTTCTCCATCTTGCTCAGTGATAATATGCCCAAAGAAGATATTCTCTCGCAAGGCGATAATTTCTATGCGCAGAATTTTTGCGCCAAAGAGATTGATCACGTTTTTGAGTAAATCGTGGGTGAGTGGGCGCGCCATTTCAACTTCTTGCAAGGCGACGGTGATTGCTTCGGCTTCGTAGGGTCCTACCCAGATGGGGAGGAAACGATCTTCATCGAGTTGGCGCAGAAGAATTACTCGTTGTGGGGACATCAGACTAACGCGAACACTATCTATGGTAACTTGGATCATATTGCTCATGCAAACTCCAGATTTTGGGGATGTGTTGTATTTTATCATTATTTTCATGTTGCCAGAATGCCAAAAAGGGACTATAATACCGCCTGCTCAAATCGGGGCGTGGCGCAGCCCGGCTAGCGCGCTTGCATGGGGTGTAAGAGGTCCCGGGTTCAAATCCCGGCGCCCCGACTGAAGAGAAGTCTCCCTGTTTTGGGAGGCTTTTTTGTTTTAGACGCTATGATAAGGAGTGATAAGATGAATTCTGAGATTGTAGTTTTTGCGACATTGGGGGTCTTTTCTATAGGCTATGCTTTTTTTCTCAATACAAAATCGGGTAAGAAAATCGCAGATGAGCATACTTGGGTGGCTGTAGTTGCTGGCGTAGCCCTTGTTCTTCGTTCTGTATCTTTTATTATTCCTGATGAATATTGGCAAAAAGTGGTGATAGCCTTTATCGTAGCAGGAATTCCGATGGTTGCACGGAGTTTGTGGAATAAGAGGAAATCTGATGGAAAAATTGAATGACAAAAAACACAAAAACTACACCATCAGCACAGATAAAAGAAAACTTGATCTAGAAATAATCCATGACTTCTTAGCTAATACATCGTATTGGGCAGAGGGGCGCCCGCTAGGGATTGTTCGGGAATCAATCGAAAACTCACTTTGCTTTGGAATATATATAGGCACAGAACAAGCAGGCTTTGCGCGCGTGGTGACGGATTACGTCACATTTGCTTGGGTTTGTGACCTTTTCATTCTGAAAGACCATCGTGGGAATGGATTGGGAAAGTGGTTGATTAAATTTATCGTTGCATATCCTGAGTTGCAGGGATTGAAAAATATGCTCTTGGCAACGAAAGATGCTCATAAGATGTATCGTAAATACGGAGATTTTGAAGAATTGTCTGTGCCTTCAAAATGGATGCACCGTGCTACCTGATCTATAACAGGACTTTCATTTTTTGTATCATCTGCTAAACAAAAAAGACTCCCAAATATGAACTGCCCCCCAAAAGGTGGACAGGTAATAAAAAGAGCCTAGTGAGTTAGTC
>JABGOQ010000129.1 GCA_018645405.1 Anaerolineae bacterium
AACGAGCCGAGATGGTCACGGCTCTGTTTGGGAAATTCTGGTTTTACTATTTCTCTGATTTTACTTCGATAACTTCGCGGCCTTTATAGAAGCCACATTCGGAGCAAACGGTATGCGGTAATCGCGCGGAACCACAGTTGCTGCAAGTGGTTAGGTTGCGGGCTGTGAGGAAATCGTGGGCGCGGCGACGATTGCGGCGACCTTTGGAAATTTTACGCTTTGGAAGTGGGGTCATGCTACTTTCTCCTTAATACAAGAATCGGGCTTCGCCCGATTTATCTTTTCTAAACAAGCGCGCTGATTATAGTGGTGTTGACCAGTGACGTCAAGACCGATTCGTTGTACAATTCATGCTATGGAAATTAAAATTGCAGGCGCAAAAATCAGAAAATACGCTGTTTCAAAAAGCGGCGATACCCTTGAGATAATCGAACGCCCAAATGGCGGGCTTTCTGTTGTCTTGGCAGATGGCCAAACATCTGGGCGTGGCGCAAAAGCCGTTTCGATGATGGTTGTCCGCAGAGTAATCGGCCTACTTGCCGAAGGCGTACGAGATGGTGCAGCAGCGCGAGCCGCTTCTGATTATTTATATACAGAAAAAATGGGCAAGGTTTCATCAACGCTGAATATTGCCTCAATTGATTTAAAAACAAAAACTGTCGTGCTAACACGTAATAACCCTGCCCCTACCTATATTTGTCATGGCGACAAACTAGATATTCTTAAAACGGATAGCTCCCCAATTGGGATTGCGCGCAATATTCGCCCATCAATTAGCGAGATTGCGCTGAAACCTGGCTTAACGATTATCATCTACACAGATGGCTTAACGCATGCCGGAAAACGCAGAGGGAATCCAATGGATATTAGCGCGGCCATTCAGGTAGCACTTGATGCTGAAGACCCCACGCCTCAGGAAATCGCCAATTCTCTTCTTGCTCACGCTATGCGCTTGGACGAAAACCGTCCTGCTGATGATATTAGCGTGGTCGCGATCCGTGTGACATCTGATGAGGGTGATAACGTTCGCCGTATGAGTGTTGAACTTCCGATTGGTCCTGTTTAAAGAGAATGAGAAAAAGGCGAAGAAGATGGCAAGCCTCATGGCGCGACACGAAACTCCTGCTCAGAGAGTTTCGTGCACCCTTGTTTTTCTTCGTAGCAACCATGCTCGGAGGAGGCGCACTTTACCAAAAAATTGCGCTTCAAGTTGGTGAACCGCTCCATGATTACTCTGAAGCTGTCTATCTGGTTCTAACATTATCTTTTCTGCAACCCAGCGGAGACTTTCCATCACACCCCTTCTTGGAAGCATTTTATTTTATTATGCCACTCTTCGGGATGGGTATCCTTGCGCAGGGTCTTGCCGATTTTGGGATCATGCTCTTTAATCGAAACGCACGTAATAAGGAATGGGAAATGGCTATTGCATCTACTTTTCACAACCACACAATTCTCGTCGGTTTGGGGCATCTTGGTTTTCGTGTCGCAGAACACCTGAGTAGTCTTGGCAGAAAAATTGCCTTTATTGAACTTGACCCCAAAGATGATCTCGTAGATGCCGTACGAGAAATGGGGATTCCTGTTATCCACGATGACGCTTCTCGACAATCTGCCTTGGAGAAAGCCGGGATCTACGAAGCTCGCACAATCACCCTTTGTATGCAAGCGGATGCCTTAAATCTTCAAATCGCGGTCAAGGCACGCACCCTTAATCCTGATATAAACGTTGTTGTGCGTATTTTTGATCATGAATTTGCAAAATCCATTCAAAAGCAATTTGGCTTCACAGCCTTCAGCGCAACCAGCATCTCTGCACCAGCATTTGCGGCAGCCTCAGCAGGAATAGAAATCACTCGTCCAATTACCGTCGAAGGGGAAGCCCTCAGCCTAGCAAAGCTCAAAATAGCACGAAGCTCATCGCTAAAGCAAATGTCCGTTGCGAAGATAGAAAAAGATTTCGACGTAAGCGTAGTTCTTTTACGACGCGGTACTGAAGCAGATATGCACCCAGCCGGCATCCGCATTCTGCGCAAAGAAGATATCGTTGCCATTCTTGGCAACCCAGATCAAATCAGCTTAATGGTTCATGCCAATCACTAAAGAAGATTTTTTGGTCGGGGTCGTTGGTCCCTGTTCTGCGGGGAAATCAACATTGGTGGCGGGGCTAAAAAAACGCGGGGTTAATATCAGGCAGATTGCGCAAGAACATTCCTATGTCAAAGATATGTGGCGGCGATTAACCAACCCAGACATCCTCATCTTCTTGCAGGTTTCCTATCCTGTAGCGCAGGAACGAAGAAAACTCAATTGGGCACAAAAAGAATACAAAACGCAGCAACATCGCCTAAGAGATGCTCGCCAATATACTGATTTTTATCTTGACACCGACGAGTTAACACCCGAAGATATACTCAACCTAGTTCTAAAATTTATAACAGAGGTCTACGATGCGCCATCCAATTAGCCTTTTTTTCCTTTTAGTTTTCCTTTCGCTAGCCTGCCGTCTCTCTCCTTTTTCGGATAGCACATCATCTTATCCTGAAAATATAGAAGAAACACTATTATCACCAGAGAGTACAGAAGATGAATCTACATCTCCTCATATTTTTCTGGATCGGGAAAATCGCGACATATTTAAGAGCGGCTTGATACCGGCTCAACAAAAGATTCTCAGCGAGATGCCTGATGCCACCACTTATCACCTCGACTTGGAAATTGCTGAGGACCTGATCCATATCACAGGCAGTCAGAAAGTTCGTTACACAAATCAAGAAGATATTGCGTTAGACGAAATCTATTTTCATCTCATGCCTAATTATCTCGGTGATGAGATGCTTGTCTCTGAAGTTAGCATTGAAGGAGAAAGCATCAACTTTGAGCTGGAAATGCAAGATACCGCGATGCGCGTCCCGCTCGCATCTTCCTTACAGATTGGCGAGAGCGTGATTATCAAAATTGATTTCGCGACAACTGTCCCGACTCAGCTTGAGAGCAATTACGGCATTTTAGCATCAACAGAAGGCGTCTTAGCCTTAGCTCACGCCTACCCGATGGTTGCGGTTTACGATGATGAGGGCTGGAATATCGACATCCCCTCTGAGCAAGGCGATGTCACTTATCTTGAAGCCAGCTTTTATATCGTCCGTGTTAACGCACCAAAAGATCTCGTGCTCGTTGGGTCTGGAAACGAGATCACGCGCAAATCCGAGGGAGATCGGCAAATCATCCAATATGCTGCTGGTCCTGCTCGGGATTTTTACCTCGTCGCCAGCGAAGATTATCTCCTCATCAGCAAAGATTTTGGCGATTATGTGATCAATAGTTATGCGCCAAAAGATGCGCAAGAAGGCGCGCAAATGGCAATGGATGTTGCAGCGGCATCCATCGATCTATTTAGTGAAAAATACGCGCCCTATCCTTATACCGAATTCGACATTGTCACTACGCCAACGTATGCACTCGGGATTGAATACCCCGGCATGACGGCGATCAATGTAGACCTATATGATTTATCAGGTAGTTTTGGCGGAACGCCTGCAAGTGTTTATCTTGAATCGACCATTGCACATGAAGTTGGGCATCAGTGGTTTTATCATTTGGTCGGCAACGATCAACTTGATGAACCCTGGCTAGATGAATCTCTGACGCAATATATCACCTGGCAATATTATCTTGATGCCCACGGTGCAAATGGCGGAGCAGGCTTTGAGCAAGCTCTAGCTGGGCGTTGGCAACGAGTTGAAGGGGAAGATGTTCCGCTTGGCTTGCCTGTATCGGCTTATCAAGATGCTGAATATGGCGCGATCATTTACGGGCGAGGAGCATTCTTTTTTGAAGCATTGTCTGAAGAAATGGGAAGTAAAAACTTCGACGCTTTTCTCGCTGATTACACCCAAAGCCAGCAATGGGAAGTTGCAACACAAGAGAGTATGCGTGAGTTTGCCGAAAAGCATTGTAGCTGTGATCTCGAGAGTTTATTCGCAGAGTGGGTTTATCCTTTGGAATAGAAGGGGCTATAAATATCAGCTATCAGGCCTTGAACTTGCTAATGTCTAAAGTCTGATGACTGAATGCTTATAAAAACCCCAATCCCACCCTACCCATACACACCCTATGAGGTATAATCTTTCCGCCGCCAGAGCATTGGTGGTATTTTTATGAATTGGAGTAGAGTTTATGATAAAAAATCAAGACACCCGATTACTCGTGATTATCATTCTGGTCGCTTTTGCGCTCTGGATTGGCTTGAGCGAAACGCTCTTCATCAGTAATCCTATTAACGGAGAACCTCTCTACGAACGTAATGTCAAGCCACAACTTGGGCTTGATTTACGTGGCGGCTTGCAGGTTTTACTTGAAGCCGATCTTCCCGAAGACGCAGAGATTTCAGCCGAACAAATGGAAGTGGCTCGTAACGTCATCGAAAATCGTACCAACGCATTAGGCGTTTCTGAGAATGTTGTTCAAATTGCAGGAGATCGCCGTATCGTTGGTGAATTTCCGGGCTTGGAAGATACCGAAGGCGTGATCGCTGTTATCCAACAGACTGGCTTGCTAGAGTTTGTCGATATGGGAGATGTCCGTCCCCCCGCTGGCACACTCCTACAAACCGATTACGCTCTCTCTGCTGAAGATGCAAACGCCGATTCCGCTTCAGAAGATGCGCCAGAAATCTATCATACGGTAATGACAGGCTCCGCGCTTAAAGAGGTCTTTGTAAATCAGCCTCAAACGGGTCAATTCCAAATTGCCTTTGAACTAGAATCAGAGGGAAGCGATATTTTTGCCGAATATACAAAAAACAATATCGGGAAAGTCCTTGCCATAGTTTTGGACAAAGAGGTTATCTCTGCGCCCACTATCCAAAGCGAGATCAGTGGAGGCAGTGGCGTAATTACAGGGCAATTCGATTACGATAGCGCAAATGCTCTCGTTGTTCAATTGCGCTATGGCTCTTTGCCAATCCCGCTCAAAATTGTTGAAAGCCGCATTATCGGGCCAACACTCGGAGAAGATTCCCTGCAACGCTCTTTGCAAGCTGGCCTGATCGGGATCATCATTGTTGTCCTCTTTATGGCGCTATATTACAGGCTCCCCGGCATGATGGCGGATATTTCCATTATCTTCTATGCCATCATCGCCTTTGCCTTCTTCAAGTGGATTGGTGTGACTCTCACCCTCCCCGGCATCGCTGGCTTCATGCTTAGCACAGGCTCTGCGCTAGATGCAAATATTCTTGTCTTTGAAAGGCTCAAAGAAGAATTGCGTCGCGGCAGATCGCTAAGACAAGCCTTCGATATGGCTTGGTCACGCGCTTTGCCTTCCATCCGAGATTCAAACGCGGCAGTGCTGATTACCTCCATCATCCTCTATTGGTTTGGAAGTGCTTTCGGTGCAACCATTGTTAAAGGCTTTGCGCTCACCCTTGCTTTAGGTGTGCTCATCTCTCTCTTTTCTTCTCTCTATATCACCAAAACCCTGCTGGCTATTGCCCTTGATAAAATCAAGGTCACCAATTACGCTCGCTGGTTTGGTATCTAAAAGGAGCATATAATGAATTTACTTGGTAAACGCTACCTTTTCTTTGCTCTTTCCTTTATCGTAATCGTTCCGGGCTTAATCGTTCTTGCAACGGGTGGAATTCCACTCTCCATCGATTTCACAGGCGGCAGCCTCCTTGAAGTAACCTTTGAAGGCGCAACACCTCAACCTGCAGACGTGCTTGCTGTATATGAAGAAGCAAATATCAAAGACCCGCAAGTTCAGACTACAGAAACGGGCGGTATCATCATTCGCTCAGAATTTTTGAATAACGAAAAACGCGATGCTGTTCTCACCTCCATGAGCAAAAGCTTTGGTGAAACCACCGTTCAACGCTTTGATAGCGTTGGCCCCAGCATCGGCGAGCAAGTTACCTCTCGTGCAGCGATGGCCGTCGGCGTTTCTTCGCTTTTGGTCGTTCTCTTCATCGCATGGTCATTTCGTGGCATTAAGGGCGCATATCGTTACGGCATCTCAGCCATTCTCGCCATGCTCCACGATGTTGCTCTGATCTTTAGTATCACAGCCCTCGGCAGCATATTTTTCGGCTGGGAAATCGACTCTCTTTTCCTGACTGCGCTCCTCACCGTGATCGGCTTCTCCATGCAAGATTCTATCGTGGTTTTCGACCGCATCCGTGAGAACTCCAGTTCATTGCGCCGTCTCGATTACGAAACCCTCGTTAATCATTCCATCGTCCAAACCTTGCAGCGTTCGATCAATACCCAACTTATGACCGTCGAATTTTTGCTGCTCGCCCTCGCCTTTTTCGGTGGCGTAACCTTGCGTCAATTCGTCATCGTCTTGCTCGTCGGGCTAATGAGCGGAACATATTCATCCATCTTCATCGCCGCCCCCGTTCTCGTCGTTTGGGAAAAGAAAGAGTGGCGCAATTGGTTCGGCAGAAATAAAGCCACAGCTTAAAGAAATAAAGTAAAATGAATGGCGCATCATTTGATGCGTCATTTTTTATTTAATACCCCTAACGCAAGATTCACCTTGCCCTTGCGCTACAGTTTCAAAAAGGATTTTTCAGAATGAAGCCAAGATTTACGCTACTTTTAGCATTATCTGTCTTAATCAGCGGATGCACCTCCCCAGCAGAATCTACAGCGATTCCTTCTGCAATTCAGCCTGCTTCCACTACCGAGACATCTTCCCCGCTCGAAGCATCCCCTGCCACAGAAATGCCCGTCTCGACAGCCACATCTCTCCCGGCCAAAGAAATTTGGCTCCCGCCTTTAGACAGCACCTTCTCTTGGCAACTCGGCAGCAATGATGAAATCAACACCAACTTCGACGTGGATATTTACGACCTCGATGCTTTTGAAACGGAAGCAAGCCTAATTGCAAGTCTGCACTCGCAGGGCAAAAAAGTGATCTGCTACATCTCTGTCGGAAGCTGGGAAGATTGGCGTCCCGACGCGGCTGACTTTCCATCCGAAATAATTGGGAACGATTACGAAGGCTGGCCTGGCGAAAAATGGCTCGACATCCGTCAAATCGATTTGCTTGCCCCCATCATGCGCGCCCGCCTGGATATGTGCGTGAAAAAAGGCTTCGACGGAATTGAACCAGATAATATAGATTTGCATTGGGCAGATACTGGATTTAAGATCAGCTATGAAGACCAGCTTGCTTATAACATTTGGCTATCCGAAGAAGCACATGCACGCGGGCTTTCGATTGGACTAAAAAATGATGATGAACAAGTGAGTGATTTGCTCCCCTACTTCGATTGGGCGCTCACAGAAGATTGCTTCATAGGCGAATGGTGTCAGGAGATGCTTCCCTTTATCGAAGCAGGAAAGCCTGTTTTCGCAGCAGAATATACCGACCAAATTTCTTTAGAAGATTTCGAAAATATCATTTGCCCCCCTGCTAACGATCTTAATTTTCATGTCTTTTTGAAAAACCGCAACTTAGATGAATTTAGAGCGGACTGCCCTGTTAATGCAGAATAAGACTCTCTCTCCTCGAATTGCTATAATCGGTGCGGGTCCCGCTGGTTTGATGGCGGCTGAAACGCTTTTAGCAGGCGACGCACAAGTAGATATTTACGACGCCATGCCCTCCGCAGGACGAAAGCTTCTTCTTGCTGGCAAGGGAGGATTAAACTTAACCCATAGCGAATCTTATGATAAATTCATCGCTCGCTACGGAGAGCGTAGCGAAATTCTGAAACCTTATCTTGACCTCTTTAAACCAGATGATTTACGTGTATGGGCGCAAGAACTTGGTATCGAAACATTTATCGGCTCATCGGGAAAAGTTTTTCCAAAAGGGATGGCAGCTGCCCCTCTACTGAAAGCCTGGATGATGCGCTTGCGTGAGCAAGGTGCAAACTTTTATTTTCGACATCACTGGTTGGGATGGAATGAGAAAAACGGACTTCGTTTTGAGACCGCCCAAGGCGAAGTCTTAACGGAATTCGATGCGGTGATTCTCGCGCTCGGAGGCGGTAGCAGGCCCGAAACAGGCTCGACTGCGGCATGGATTCCAATTTTAGAATCACATGGAATAGAAATCGCTCCGCTCAAACCAGCCAACTGCGGATTTGACATCCAATGGTCAGAACATCTTAAAACACGTTTTGCGGGATCGCCTGTTAAGACAGTAAAACTTTCTTTTGGGGATATAAAAAGAAAGGGAGAGTTTGTGATCACAGAAAAAGGGATTGAGGGAAGTCTGATATATGCTTTTTCGGCCGCACTACGAGAAGAAATTGAAGCACGGGGAAGCGCAACTATCCACCTTGATTTGCTTCCGGATTGGTCAGAAGAAAAATTGCAAAAAAACCTTTCACAACCACGCGGCTCGCGCAGCCTTTCTAGCCATCTCAAGAAAAAAATCGGCTTATCTGGTGTAAAAGCAAGCTTGCTCTGGGAGTATCTGCCCAAAGAAAATCGAGATGACACTGCCTTATTGAGTGCAACGATCAAATCTTTATCCCTTGTTTTGCTTGCGACCCGCCCTCTAAAAGAAGCGATCAGTAGCGCAGGCGGAGCCAAATTTGAAGCCCTGGATCAAAACTTAATGTTGCGTGCCATGCCAGGCGTTTTTTGCGCTGGAGAAATGCTCGATTGGGAAGCCCCAACCGGCGGCTATTTGCTGACAACCTGCTTCGCAACCGGACGTGCGGTAGGGAAAGGCGCATTAGACTGGGTTATTTCCAATAATCTTCCTTTTGCTTGACGCTCATCTTCTCAAGTGGTATAGTTTTGCCCAATATGAAAAACTTCTTCCGCCCCACCACCAACGATAATAATACAAATACTCGTCGAATTTACGAGGCGTTGGCGCACAGCTATAGGTAGAAGTCAAATTCACCCAGCAAAAACCAACGCCCCGAATTTTCGGGGCTTTTTTTTTGCCTGGCATTCACCCAAAAGGATAAATATGTCATCTCTCGCCTCCCCAGACCAGCCCGTTTACGCTCTTCCCGAAGAAAATCTTATCCCGCCTGGCAATCATTTCTCCAAAATGGCGCAGATTCCTGCCTCGCGAATGTTCTTGATCAAAAAATCGCTCAAAACCTATCGTCAAAATAATCCTGATAGTCCTGTTTATGATGCCTCGCAAGGCGATGGGGGCGCGAGCCTGCCCGGTACACCGCCCGAAATTTTGGAGCGCGCCGCAAAATTACAAAGGGATCACGGAACAGGATACGATTCTCCATTCGGGACAACACAATTCAGAGAGATCGTTGCATCAAAATATTGGGGCTTCGCTCCTGACATTGGGCTTGCTCCCGCTAACGTGATCGCCACTGTTGGCGGACGAGACGGTCTCGTTAAATCCTACGAAGCGATGCTCAATCTCGGGTATGGCAATCAAGGCGATGTTTTACTTGTCTCCCGTGTACCCTGGATATCTTATAACTGGGGACCCTATGGCGTGGGCGCAAATGTGATGCTTGCCCCCGGTCGAGAAGAAGATGGTTGGACTTACAGCGAAGAGGGCATAAAAGCCAGCGTGGCACTTGCCGCAAAATCCGGGCGCAAAATTGCGGGGATGATCGTCACCAATCCTGACAACCCCACCGGGCAGACGATTTCTGTAGAAAAGCAGATTTCGCTTGGTAAATCTGCGCTAGAATCCGGAGTCGCCTTTGTGCTCTACGATTGGATTTACCATCAAGTCACCGATGAAGAGCCGATGGATATCAACGCCTTCATGCGCGAGTTCACTGCCCAAGAAAGAGAAAAAATCATCATCCTCGATGGGCTAACAAAAAGTTTGGGTGGGTCAAATATCCGCAGTGCGCATTTGGTGGCACCTGAAAAAGTTTGCAATTTTATTACAGCGCGGGCTTCGCATAATATCATCCCACCTTTTTACGGGACCGCGGTCGCGATGGCAGCCTACGAGATGGGCTATAAAGAAGCCTCCCGCTCCATCGTTGAACCGACCAACGCCAGCAGAAAAGTTTTGCAAAGCTTCTTGGACAAAAATAAGTTCAAATATATTTTAGGAAAAGGTTATTACGCTTTTATTCATGTTGGCGAATGGCTAAAACACAAAGGCTGGGACGATACTGAGTCTCTAAGTCAATATCTCGCTGAAGAACATGGGATTGCAAGCGTGCCGGGTGTTTATTTCTCTCAATACGGAAAAGAATGGTTACGTTTCTCTTATGCAACACCACCAGAAAAAACGCAGGGTGCGGCAGAGCGATTACTGCAAGGATTAGATGCATTGAAATAAAAACTGGAAGATGTCGATTAAACGGAAGCAAGCCTAAATCAGGTGCGAAGCGATGCTTCATCCAAAAAAAAGGAAAAATTATGTCTTACGATCCAATCCAATTTGCAAAGAAATATCAACTTTCTCTCGAGGCTGCTCGACAAGATTACCCCGACCAAGGGACTTGCGGGCTTGAAGTCGAACTCTTTTTGCTCGATTCCGATTTGCGCCCTTTGTTAACGGTTGGATCAGGACCCAGTAAGCAATCTTTTGTTGATTATCTGCGTAAAAATAATATTCCGGAAAGTGTGCTTTCGCAGACGGATCTCGAAGCCTTTCAGTGGATGGTTGAGTGGGGGACGAACCCTTATTATTCGGCACGGGGCGCAACCTACGAAGGGCGGATTTTACAAGGCGTGGTTTTGAACGCGCTGCATCAGGCAGGGCAAACGCATGCAGAAAAGCTCCATCTTTGGCAGGGAAATTTGCCTTATGCGACCATGGTTGATTATGACTCAATCCCCGGAGGCTGGCATTTGGCGAAGCGCCGTTATATTGAAAAATGTGTGGATATGTACGGTGACACGCTCTCAACGACGGGAAATCATACCAATATCTCTTTGCCCGAGCCTCTCCTGATGTGGGATTTTATGCACCTACCTGTTGCCGAGCGAGAGGGCCTATTGCTCGACAATTATAAGAATGATGTCTATATTACTGCCACGCGTTTATTGCGTGCTTTTGCGCCGCTTTTTATTGCCACTTCTGCGGCGTCGCCTTTTATGGCTGAAGTCCGAGATGGAAAACCTGTCGTCTTGATCACTGAGCATAATTCTCTGCGTAGCCAAATTTTCCCGAAACCAGCCAATCTTGATGTGCCTGATATTTATCGCTCTCATCAGGATTATATTCAAACCTCCTATGACCTTGTGAGACGTGGTGCACGCTTTGGTAATAATAACTGGATTCCCGTCCGCGCCCGCTCTCTTGAAGAGCGCGTGGAAAGCCTGATTGAAGTCACCAGTACAGAATTGGATCATCTTTACTCACGGGGATTATACGCCGCGGGCGAAGCACAGCCCCTTGATGAAATGGCACGCCAGATCGAAATTCAAAATATGCTTGCCCGTGTGGATTTGCCGATGACGCGTGTCGAAATCCGTACAGATGATGGCGGGAACCCGCTTGATCTTGAACTTGCGAATATGACCCTGAAAAATCTTCTGACTATGCGCATCTACGCAGATTCTGAATTTGCGCGCGCTTTTCGTTATGATAGCGAAGATATACGTCTCGCCCGTCAAAACGAGACTATCGCCGCAAAAGATGGTTTGAATGCTGAAATCGCCAACCCCTTCACCGGTAAACCCGTTAAAATGCGTGATTTTTTGCGCTGGGTACTGGAAGAAATCCGCCCGCTAGCAGAAGCTCTCGAGGAATGGGATGACCTGCGCCCTCTCACCGAGATGGTCGCCGGTGCACCCAATACGGCCCAGCGCTTAAGAGATGAAGTCTGTGCAAAAATTGGAGATCAAGACGAAGTCCCACCTGAACTCTTTGAAGAAATCGTTACACAACACGAAAAGCAAATTGCTGATGAAGTGGAAATAATCGCATCCAGTGTTGGCCTTTGGGATAAAGAAAAAGAAAAACTTGGCGATGTGCTCTATAAACTGCGCAGCCACATTCATAAAGATACACAAGCCCCCGTTCGCTTTAGCCCCCAACAGGAGAGTCTGATCAATATCGAATACGCCGACACAACCAGCGAGATCGTTGACCTCGCCAGCCGATTGATCCGCATCCCATCGGTGACAGCCAGCCCCGATGAACGTCTTGACGAAGTGCATCATGCAGGCATTTTCATTTACGATTACTTGCAAAGTCACGGGTTGAGAGTGCGCTTCTTCGACCAGAAAAAATATCCATCCATGCTGGTTTCTTTTCCAAATGGAGAAGGAGCGCCAGTCATACTCAGTGGTCATTTCGACGTGGTTGAACCGGAACCTGACGACGAGCAATTCAAGCCACGCGTCGAAGGTGATTATCTCTGGGGGCGCGGTTCGGGTGATATGAAAACCGTCGTTGCAACTTTTATGGTCTGGATGAAAGACACGCTTAAAAAAGGGGCTCCCTACCCTCCCATCAACCTGATGCTGATCGGCAATGAAGAGAATGGCGAAGGTGAGCCAATGGGCACACCACACGTTTTAAATTTACTCAAAGAAGAATTGGGGTACGAACCTGAAATCTTTATTGCCGGAGAACGTACCGAAGAGACAGGCAAAGACCTTTGGGGGGAAATCTGCACAGAAAATCGTGGCGCAATGCGCTTTGATATTATTGCAAAAGGCAAACGTGGGCACTCAGGCGTGGCAGGCGCAGAAGCCGATCTTTCAGAGCGTCTCATCCTTGCGCGCAATCAAATTCAGGAACTGGCTACGCAATATCTAACCCTGAACAGCGCCGATGGTTGGAAGTCTCAAATCCGCTTTCCCTTCATTCAGGTAGGAACACCCGATGTCTATAACATCACCGCCGATTACGGGATTTTAGGTATCGAGGTACGTAGCATCCCTCAAGATGATCTGGAATCCTTTATCCGTGACGTGCGTAGATATTGTGAGGAATGCGATTTGGAAATTCGTATTGGCGCGATGGAAGGCGGCATCGCTTGTGACCCCGAGAATCTATACCTGAAAAAACTGATTGCCGCTGTTGAACTTGCTTCTGGCGAAAAAGCCCGCCTTGGACAGAAATTACCGGCTACTTCAGCACGTTTCGCCCCCAATGGGCAAGGCGTAGTCTGGGGTCAAAGCGGAATTGGTCCACACACATCCGAAGAGCGGCACTATATCCCCAGCATCTTGCCCTATTATCAGGCCTTGCAGGCTTATGGGGATTTGCTTATTGAGAATAAGAAGGATTAGGGAAACTGCAAATCAGATTGCGGACACGCAACAAAAAAGTCCCCGTTTACTGAACAGGGACTTTTTGATTTATAAAACGTAAACGCTATCCAATTTCAATTCCTAGATGGTTGGCAACCCTTCTCTCTCTGCCAGCAATCCCGCCTTCAATTGGGGAATTCAGCAAATCGGCTTTACCATCTTTCTCAATCACCATCGCAGAAGAACCGCCACCATCAAGATTAATGGCATTATATACACCGCCAAACTTAATCAGCATATCTGCAAGTTCTTCAAGCGTACAACCTTCACTATATCCCGGTTGTCTACCATCCACGACAATCATCACCATCCATCTACCGTTTCCATTCGTCCCAATAGCAGTTCGTGGCTCTAATGTAGTGTTATCTAAACCAGAGATGGGCTTCCCTTTATCCACCAGCATCCGATCCCCTGAAATCGCGTTATACACCGAGCCTTTTGGCTGATTATAAGTAACTTCGTTCTTCTGGTTGATATACATAATCGGGCGGCTGGCATTCATTCGCTGAGAATAAACCTTTCCGCGAGAAGCCGCATAGCTGTTGGGGTCGAACAAATCTCGTCCATCTGGGCACAAGAGATCAGGGTCATTCGCAATTTGATAGCCATCGCCGTTAATTGCAATTTGGACACCGTGTCGCTCAACAAACTCGGAGGTCGTATATCCACAAAGTAGCGTGTCTGAATTATGCTTAGGAGGAGTGACTAAAAACTTCAAGTCTGCATAATGCATATCCACCACAAAAACGTGAACGATCATCTTACGCGGCGAGGAGTTGATTTCACGAATATAACGAACGCTCTTATTGAAGTATTTTTGATTTATCGCTGTAGGCTGCGGATAACGCGCTAGGTATCTAGCTGAACACCAGCCAACCAGATCATCTATCTCGATCTTGCGCCAACTACCATCTTCGTTTGCTTCCACCGCCAAAACAATATCATTCTTTTTTACAGACCCAACTTTAGCATTCGATGTTCCTGCCCCCTCGCGGACGTTTAGCGAATTTGCGGTGACTTGAAAACGTCCCAAAAATTCGTTACCCGGATCTGGGTCAGGATCGGGATCAGGGTCAGAGCCTGGATCAGGTGCTTCCGTTTCTACAAGATAACTTGCGTAAACCCAACCAACCAAGCCGTCCCCATTGCGAATTTTGAACCATTTTTCATCATCGTCCATTTCAATCTTTTCAACAACCTCGTCCTTTACAACTGTGCCTGCAACTTCATAAGTCGTGCTGGGGCCTTGGCGTACATTTAACGCATGAGGTACCACCCGGTACCATTTATCTATATCGGGATCGGGATCAGGGTCCGGGTCTGGATCGGTATCTGGAGGGCTATCTAAAAAGACAAAATAACGAGTGTCACACCAACCGGTTAATCCAGCAGGTTCAACCAAAATCTTTATCCAACTTTTATCGTCATTATATTCAAGGATTTTCACAACCTGGTCTTGCTCAAGGGTGCCAACAACAGTAAAAAGTGCGCTGTCACCTTCCCGAACATTTAAGGCATTTGGCAAAACACGCGCCCATTCCTTCTCTGGATCAGAGTCTGGATCAGGCGTATCATCCACTTGTCGAATCAAATGCTCAATCGCGCTCCAACCCTCATCGCCATTTGCACGCTTAACCTTCAACCACTTCCCATCGCTGCTTGATTGCAGTCTTTCTACAAGCTCATCGTTTTCCAATACTCCGACAACATCGCTATCTCTATCTGGGTCTTTTCGTAAGTTCAAATCAACTTTGTAGTTAACCGAACTAGATGGCGGAGGCTCATCAGAGATATTGAAGCGCGCACGAAAAGCAGCCGCATCACCATTAAAATAATTTAGATCAATACCGCGACTTTCAACACCAAAACCTTTCCCGTCGCCTGTCTCTGTATATTGCCAAAGCATCCACTCATCTTTTTTCCAGGGTGCAGGGACAAGTGGCTCGGTCGCGTTATAGCGCGCGATCCAAAGCGGATATTGGTGAAAATACTCCAAGCTACTCGCCTGCCTATTTGCATCAGGCGCATTTTCCAGCCAATAATAATAGCCTGTGTAAAGAATGATCTCTTTGCCGGGCATTAAATCTTTTAAGTATTCCAAAAAGCCATACCATTTTCGCCACCCTGCATAAGGGCCCCCATAGCTTTCTTCAAAATCGGCGCAAAGCGGCAATTCGCCTAGATCGCCTTCCAGCGCGTCTCGCCAAAGCTCTGCTTGGCGCTGTGGCTCAACACGGCTATCGTAAAACCAATAAGAGCCGCGCGGTAAACCCGCTTCTTTTGCCGCTTTCCAATTGGTTCTAAAATCGGGATCAATCCATTGGTTTTGTCCGGCACGAATGATCACAAAATCTGCGCGTTCACGCATCTTATGAAAATCAATTCCTTCAGGGGTATCTTCTTCGTCTTGATAAAAACTAACATCGGGACCAATTGCGTTTGCCATTACAGCCTCCTGATAATTTGCTCATTAATGTCTTTCTAGTATAGCAACTTCTTACTCGCCTTGCAAACACGATAAAAGTGAAAAAATAATTCCTTCTGGTTCTTTCGTGGAAATTGCAAGCACAGGAAAATCCCCAAGAGAATGGAGGATGTGGAGATTCTCATCCACTTGAACGTGAGAGATGATGCCAATCGCATTCGAATCATCACCAATTGCCTCTCGCATCTCACGCGGACTTTGGGCTTGCCTCGCCAAAGATGAGCTTATACCGCCCTTGAGCAAAGTCTCGTTAAATGCCACTTGAAGATCATTTTCCTGACCATAAACCCAAATCTGGATTTCAGCATCTTCCCCACCAACTTCCGCCCAGTTACGTATTTTTCCTTCAAAGATTTCTGCGATTTGCGTCTCCGTTAATTCTGAGACGGGATTTACCGCATTACTTACTATCACTAACTCAATCTCACCAATCTGATAAGCGAGCATCTCGGCATCTTGTGGCACAATTAAACGGAGGGATATATCCGCATCAGCAATCTTTGGGGTACGCTGAACAAGTCCACCCTGCGTGCGATCCGCACAATTGTATACAAATGGAATCCATTCTTCGGTGGCAGGTGCTGCATAAAGGGTAAGAAGCTGAGACGTCGCATCCACATCCACTGAATTTGTTGGCGTACAGGCTGTTAGAAAAAAGAAAATGACGGGCAAGAAACGACGCATTTACCAATCCCTGAGAAGAGCGGCGGTGAGCTTTGTGCGTTCAAATAGACTATCAAGAAGAAAATATTCATCTTCGGAGTGAAAACCTTCGCCAACTGTACCGAGTCCATCCAATACAGGGACACCCAGCTGAGAAACAAAATTTGCGTCTGACGCGCTACCAGACCCACCCGCTTTGATCTTTACCCCCGCAGCAGAAGCAATTTTATATGCTTTGTCGAAAGTTTCTTCCATTGTAGAATCAAAAGGCATTGGCGGGCGATTGAGATTGCACTTGGTTTCAAGAAGAGCGTCTGGCAACACAGGCGTGAGTTTTTTTATAGCATCTTCAACACGTTTATATTCTTCTATGCTCTTAAAGCGGATATCACCATCTGCTTCAGCAAATGCGGGAACAATATTGATAGCACGCCCCCCGCTCATGGAACCAATATTAATGGTGGTGCCTTTTTCATAATCGGTAAGTTGCTGAACTTTTACAACCTGATATGAAAGCTCTTCAATAGCATTTAATCCTTTTTCGTGCGCACCGCCTGAGTGAGCAGCTTTCCCTTGCGCTTTAATGCTAAATTTTCCTGTCCCTTTGCGCCAAGTATGCAAGGCCCCTTCAAGATATTCACAAGGCTCAAAAACCAAAGTAAGAGCATGGTCTTTGGCGATTGTTTCTATTAAGCCACGTGACTTGTAACTACCCATCTCTTCATCTGAATTAAAAAGCATGGTAATTGGGCGTTTCGGCATTCTCCCCTGCTCTTGTAATGCTTCAATGGCATGGAGCATAATTACAATACCGCTTTTCATATCCAGAGCACCAGGACCAAATACCTTGCCGTATTTTTCATAAAAAGGCATCGTAGACAAAACGCCAAGCGGAAAAACAGTATCAAGATGAGCCGTCAGTAAAATGCCACCATCGCCTTCTCCCCAACGGGCGATAATATTATCACCCACTTCTTGCATAGGAACAGTTTCTAAATTTGCGCCAAGGCGAGCGGCTTCACGTGCAACAATAGCGCCCATTCGATTAACTGCATCTCTATCGTAAGTAGGCGACCCCACTTCAACCATTTCTTGAAGCAGCTTCATCATAGCGGGTTTACGGGCGGCAAAATTCATATATTTCTCACATCATCATCTTGAGGGTTTCGCATCCGTCTTCATTATAACGGAGAGCACTCTGCAACAAACTACCAATCTCTTATCAATGCAGCAACGAGTTGCGCCTTTTCTGCCAGACTTTCTTTGTGAATATACTCTCGTGACGAATGTGCCCCTTCCCCGGATGCGCCCAAACCATCTAAAACGGAAATCCCCAAAGGTGCAATAAAATTGCCGTCTGATCCCCCACCAGAACCGCCAGCTTTGATCGTGATTCCAACCTTTTCTGCAATTGCTTTTGTTTTTGAGAAAGTTGCTTCCATTGCTGCATCGAATGGCATTGGCGGACGATTAAGCTCACCAGTCACTTCAAGCGATGTTCCATCCAGTACTGGGCGCAAATCGTTGATTGCTGTGGCAATACGCTCATATTCATCAGCCCCCGTAATGCGCAAATCTATATCAATTTCAGCAAAATCAGGGATGACATTACTGGCAGTGCCACCTTTTATCGTTCCAATGCTCAGCGTGGTCCCTTTTTTATAATCAGTGAGTTTCTGAATTTTCAAAATCTGATGCGCCATCTCTTCGATGGCATTTCGCCCTTTTGCATGTGCCCCACCAGCGTGCGATGCGTGCCCGTGTGCACGAAGAATAAAATTCCCGACCCCTTTACGCCATGTTTTAAGTGAGCCATCATGCAGCGCAGGCTCCAACACCAATACCAATTTTGCTTGCCTGGCCATCTCTTCAATCAAGGTACGCGATACTGCGCTCCCTGTCTCTTCGTCTGAAGTAAAGAGAATTGTCACTGGGCAATCGGGCATCTCACCAGCTTCACGCAATGCACCAATCGCGTTCAGGGTTATGACCAATCCACCCTTCATATCGAAGACCCCAGGCCCAAAAACCTTATCATCTTTCTCGTAAAAAGGCATTGTCTCCAGTGTTCCTACAGGAAAAACGGTATCCATATGACCAAGTAACAGGATGCCATTCTCACCCTCTCCCCATTTCGCGACGATATGATCGCCATGTTTTTCTTGCGGATGAAAAGTCAGCTTCGCACCCAAATTTTGGCTTGCTTCCGCTAAAATAGCACCGACTCGATCCACGGCTTTTTTATCGTTTGTTGGCGACTCGGTCTCGACCAATTGCTGGAGAAAAGAAATCATTGCAGGTAATTGTTTTTTGAAATTCATATATCCTCTTTAAAGAATTAGACTACAAAAGTTTTGAAGATTTTTATAGCCCTATACATTAGCACAAGAAATAAAACCCAAGCACAATAGCCCCCACAGATGCGCAATAGATAGCAAAAGAATAGAGAGAGTTTTTACTCAAATAGGTCAACAGCCATTTCACCGCCAACCAGCCAACTATCGCCGCGCTGATGAAGCCAACGATTAGGGCGGGCAAAAGCTCATTGAAGCCGACCAAGTGAAAAGCAGAGAGCGATTCGTAGATTCCCACACCAAACATAATCGGTAAAGAAATCAAAAAAGCGAAGCGTGCAGCGGCCGGGCGGTCAAATCCACGTAGCATCCCGCCAGAAATAGTTGAGCCAGAACGGGATGCGCCGGGGAAAATTGCCAAAACCTGAAAGAAACCAATAATGAGAGAATCCACCCAAGTCATCTCGTTGATGGAGCGTATTTTTCTGCCAATCCACTCAGCAGACGCCATTAATGTAGCGGCTGAAAAAAGTCGAATTGCCGCACTTAAAAGCGGAGATTGAAAGAGCAGCTCGACTAAATCACGAACGAAATATCCAATCAATGCGGCGGGGATTGTAGCGAGGAGAATAAACCATCCCAAGCGCGCGTCTAAGGATAGATTTCCGAAATCTTGAAGACTTCTGAAATCTCGAATGCTATTTAAAAAGGCTTTGGCAACGCGCCATAAATCACACCAAAAATAGAGGATCAGTGAAAGCACCGTCCCCATTTGGACGATAATAAGGAAAGCAAAAATAAGTTCGCTAGATTCTACGCCGAGCATTTTCTGCCCAATTAACAGATGCGCGGTGGATGAGACGGGGATAAATTCGGTTAATCCCTGGATGATGCCAAGTAACGTTGCTTGAATTATTGTCATAGTTTTTTAAACGCAAAGGTCTCCAAGAAGCACCAAGAAAAAATGTAAGCCTTCGCTTATTTTCTGTTTATCTATTTTTAGAAGCGTTTCCCGCCCAATGCTCTAACCATGCAGGGACCTGTTCTTCAAACGTACCCTCTAAAACAGCAATGCGCATATCTTTGACAAGATGAATTAGCGCGTGCAAATTATGAATAGAAAGCAATACCCCGGCAAGAAGTTCTTTTGCAGCTACGAGATGTCGAATATAGGCGCGTGTAAAGTTTTGACAAGTGTAACAGGTGCAGTTTTCGTCTACGGGACGCTCATCATGTTTGAAGCTGGCGTTTTTCAAATTTAAGCGACCATCTGGAGAAAATGCTGCGTTATGGCGCGCTAATCTTGTAGGGAGGACGCAATCGAAAATATCTACGCCACGCCGAACCCCTTCGATCAGGTCTTCGGGCGTGCCAACGCCCATCAGGTAGCGAGGTTTATCTTCAGGGAGAATTGGGTTAACCACATCGAGAACATCGTGCATTTGCTTTTTGGTTTCACCCACGCTCAAGCCACCGATGGCAATTCCTGGTGTTTCTAGCGCGGATATAAATTTAGCGGAAGCAAGCCTAAGGTCAAGATTGACTCCGCCTTGCACTATGCCAAAGAGGGCTTGGTCGTCTCGCGTCTGCGCTTCCACAGATCGCACCGCCCAGCGATGCGTCCTATCCATTGCTTTTTTGATGTAGGCTTCATCGTTGGGATCGGCACATTCATCAAATGCCATGATGATATCCGCACCTAAATTTTCTTGAATGGCGATGGATTTTTCGGGCGTGAAACGATGCTTTGAGCCATCTAAATGGCTGCGAAACGTGACTCCTTCTTCATCCACTTTGCGTGTGCCGGAAAGGGAGAATACCTGAAATCCGCCCGAATCGGTGAGCATGGGACCATCCCACTGCATGAAATTATGCAGACCGCCGAAATCGCGGACGAGTTCATCGCCAGGGCGAAGATAGAGATGGTAGGTGTTGGAGAGAACAAGGGATGCGCCCACGTCCTTGACCTGAGCTGGGGTGAGCGTTTTGACAGTTGCCTGTGTTCCGACCGGTGCAAAAACCGGTGTTTCTAGCGCGCCATGCGGGGTATTGAATGTACCAGCACGGGCGCGCCCTTGTGTGGCGTGAAGGATATATTCAAACATAGATGAGATTATAGCAGGGGTGGCAAGGGGTTGCAAAGGTGACTAGAGCCACAAGGGTAACAAAAGCGGCAAAATTCTCGTAATTCGCTCATTTGCTAAATTCACATTAAAATTTTGAAGCCTTCGCGGTAAAATAGGCTTTATTCTCAAAACATCACAAATAAAGGTCGATAATGAAAAACAAAACCTATGATGCAATTATGGCTGGCGGCGGCGTGATGGGCTGCGCGACTGCCTATTACTTAATGCTCGCAGACCCCACCTTGAAAGTTGCCATTATAGAAATGGATGCGACTTACGAAAAAAACTCCACTGTTCTCTCAGATGCAAATACACGTTTGCAATTTAATATTAAAGAGAATATTCAGATCTCACAATATGCGCTAGAAAAACTAGCAACTTTTGACGACGATATGGAAGTGGATGGCATAAAAGCAAAAATTGCTTTTAAACAAGAGGGCAATCTCTTTTTAAGCGATTTTGAAAATGCAGAAAACGCCAAAGCGGGGCTTACCACACAGCAAAGTTTAGGCTGTGATGTGAAATGGCTTTCACCCGACGAGATTTTGGCAGGGTATCCGCTTTTAAGCGTAGATGGCATTGCCGGAGCCACTTTTGGCGCGCTAGACGGGACTATGGACCCGCATGCAGTACTGATGGGATTCAAAAATAAAGCAATTGATTTAGGCGCGGAATTCATCGAAGCCGAAGTAAGAGAAATTACACATGATAGCGGGCAAGTGACTGGTGTAAAACTTATTTCTGGCGAAAAACTCTTCTCCAACTATGTACTCAACAGTGCAGGCGGATGGGCAAAAAAACTGGCAAAAACAACAGGCATAGAGTTGCCCATTGACCCTGTTATGCGTCAAGTTTTTATCGTTGAAATTGAAGAAAAAATTGAGCGAGAATTCCCTTTCCTTTTCTTCCCATCTGGCATTTATATTTCGCAAGAACACGGTAATCGCTTCATGTGTGGAAAATCTTTTGACGACGACCCCATCGGCTTTGACTTTGTGACCAATCGCAGAACTTTTGAAGAAAGAATGTGGGAAGATTTAGTCGGCCATATCCCCGCATTTGACAGGCTCAAATATATAGGAGCCTGGGCGGGACTATACGCGGTAAATACCTTTGACGGAAACGCGATTCTCGGCGAATACCCTACAATGAAAGGGCTGATGCTGGCGAATGGATTCTCTGGTCATGGCTTTCAACAATGTCATGCCGTTGGGCGTTATCTTGCCGAACTAATTCGCGGCGTTTCGCCCGTGCTTGATCTTGGTATCTTTTCCCCTCAACGTATTCTCGACAATAAACCCGTTTTTGAAGGGCATGGGAAGTTGGTATAATTGCCACAATGCACGCACAACAAGGACGAATAATGAAAAACTTCATACAAAAAAAACTATTTTTATTGCTCATCTCCCTGTTAATACTACTGTCATCTTGCAATCGCGAATTCAAAGACGCGGTCGAAACACCTACGCTACAAGCATCTGTAGAGTTCACCTACTGCAATATAAACTCATCCAATTTATGCATAGAAGGCTTTGGAAAAGAAAATGAAAACAAAACCATTATTCTCTTCAAAATAGAAAAAGCCAACTTTCCAAATTTCTATCTACGCGTGAATGAAAGCCAAGAAGATATTACTTACACATGCTCATCATCTCAAGACTTTCCCAGGAACGCTTACTGTGTTGGAGAGATTTTCCCAAATAACGAAAAAATCAGCATCGATGTATACGCTACAGAAAGTGACAGTTTGATCGTTACAGGAGAATTTACCATTCAATATGGCAAACTAAAAACACCAGAAGATCTAAATGCCCCGCAAAACCCATCTCAACCAGATTATCCCAACTATTCTGACTACCCCAACTATCCTAACTATCCAAATAACTACAGCTATCCCTTTAATCCGAGTTACCCTAACTACCCAAACTCAGCGCCATAGTCCCCATGTTTAAAATTCTTTCAGACGGCATCTGCGTCCTGATTAAAAACTGGGATATCATCTTAACTATACTGACACTTATACTTTCAGGGCCCAGTCTAATTTTCTTGCTTAGCAGCAAAGTCAAGAAAGAAAATTTGCTTAGGTACACACCGTTATTTTTTTTCTTTATCCTATCTCTACTTCTTCGCCTAGCATTTATTCGAGGCCTATTTTCCCCACCTTATTTCGACTCTGTAGAACATTTCCGAATTATCAAACTGATGATAGCGGGATTAAAATCATCTACATTTTCAGATGTACTTTTAGAATTATTGCAAAACTACTACCATCTGGGATTTCATTTTCTCGCATCGCTCTTGGCATTCGGCTTGAGAGCTGGCCCAACAGAGGTAGTGCTCATCTTTGGGCAGATTGCCCTTACCATGCTGCCCGTTCCCATCTATTTTCTTGTCCAAAGAGAAACGGATTCTCAAATCGCGGCATTTTTTAGTGCCATTCTTTCTGGCTTTGGATGGTATATGCCAGGCTTTGCCATCAACTGGGGGAAATATCCCGCGCTCGTGGGCATTTTAGCCTTTGAAATAGTTTTATGCACTGCCTATATTTTCTCACAAAAAAAGATACACCCAAATAAACAAAGTTTCATTCTTTTTTTAATCATAGGGATATTCACAGCCACCCTCATTCACTCCAGAGTGGCTGTGCTTTTTTTTATCGCTTTTTCGAGCTATATTTTTGCAAAAAAGATAGGTGACTTTCCCAAAGAAATTCACCATCAAATACTAAGAATTTTTCTTTCTCTCATTTTTATCTTTGGATTCCTGGTTTCAAAAGAACCTCTCCTGAAGTTGGCATTAGAACCTTATTTCATTAATGGCATTTCTGTTACACTAACTATTTTCTTTCTAAGTTATTTTGCCTTCAAAAAACATCCTTTAGGATTTTATTTCAACGCTATTTTTATTTTTCTCCTCTTTCTTAGCCTCTTTATCCCAATCGCCTTACCTGGTTTTGGAAAACAAAGCTTATTAGACAGACCCTTTGTTGAGATGATTCTCTATTTTCCTCTATCCATTTTAGCAGGGCTAGGCCTGGATGGCGCACTAAAATCACTAAAGGAAAGTACCGATATCCCTAATATTGCAAGAACAGCAAGCATTCTAATCATTGGCATTACAGGGCTTTACACACTCACTCACTATTCATTTTACCAATCTACATGTTGTAGCTTATTAGAATATGATGATACAGTAGCCTTCGAATGGATGGATAAAAATCTCCCCCCCGATGCCCACGTCTTGGTTGCTGGCAATCACTTAAATGTACACCCTTCAACGACAGGAGACCTTGTTGGATCAGACGCAGGGATATGGATTCCGCAACTGACAGGTAGAAAAATTACCATGCTTTCCTACGATCTTGAATTTCTTTCAGCAGAGAAAACAAGCATATTATGTCAACGCCAAATAGATTATGTATATGTTGGCAATAAGATGCAAAGCTTTAATCGCATCAAATTCATAGAAAGAAAAGAAATCTACAAAGAAGTACTTTCCCTTCCAAATATTCAACTTTATCAATTACAAGGATGTTCACCCACAAAGCTACCTACTATTTCTTAATAAACCACCTTGCCATAAGCAAGCAGCATTGAATCCTTCACAACAAAAAGAGTCGTTACTAATTTAAGTAACGACTCTTTTTAGAATGCTTTCATCAAAGGGCGGCTTCTACTGCCGCGCTCTAAACCTGCATCAATTTATCACTTTTGCAAACTCGGTTTCAAACTCACCTGCATGGACTGCACCAAACCAGGTTTTGACTGGGGCGCCATTTCCATCCACAAGGACGAACATCGGCTGATAGCGGAACTCGAATTCTTTCATCAACGCAGCGTTCTGAGCATCATCAACATCCAAATATGTAAAATCGATCAGTCCGAAATACTGTACTTCAAGCCCGTGCACGACGGGCGCCATAGAGCGGCAGGTCCCTCACCAAAAAGCGAAGAATTCGATTAGCTGCGGCTTACCAGTTGCGAGACTGACTGTTGCGGGGTCAGTTGCTTCGAGTTCGTTGCCACGCGAGGTAGGGACAACAGCCGCGCCTTCGGCAGGTGGCTCAGTTTCGGTTGCTTCGGGAGCAACAGGAACAATTGCGGTCGCTTCGTTTGGTGCAGTAACAGGCTCTGGCGCAGCGGGTTGTGGTTCTAGTGTTGGGGCGACGGGCGAGGGTACGGATGCCGTTGGGGTACAGGCAGAAAGTACAAAAACGACCAGCAAGCCCAAGGTCAAGAGCGTTTCTTGCTTCAAAACGTCCTCCTTTTCATAAATCTTTCTTTTTCGAATAAAAAATATATCGTGTAATACAACAATATTTATCCATATTAGTATACTTCAATAATATTACAAAAAGATTAACGATTCTCGTGAGATTATCAAATAAAACGAAAAACACAGAAAAAGCAACTTGTCCCCTTCCCCTGTAAGAGGAAGGGGATTATCATTAAGGTATGGATCAGAAAGATATTATTCCCCGCATTGGCACTTTTTTTGTCGTCATCGGTATAGGCACTGTTTTACTTTTCATTATCTCTGATATCGCAGAAAAAGTATATTTCGACTATCTTTTTATTGGGCTTTTCTTCACGGGGATCGGCTTCTTTTTACGCCGCAATGCTGAGAAACCTCCCGAAAGTGGGCGCTTCTCCTATTTTAAAAAAATGCGTGAGAAGGGTAAAGAAAAAAAGAAGGATAAATAATCAAAAGGATACTACTCTAAAGGATTTTATGAGCAAATTAATTTCTCTCTCTGAGGCAATTTCAAAATACGTGCAGAATGGCGATAGTCTCTACGCTGCCGGATTTACACACCTGATCCCCTTTGCGGCGGGACACGAAATCATCCGCCAGAACAAACGTGACCTTGTGCTTGCTCGCGCTACCCCAGATTTGATCTACGACCAGATGGTCGCTGCAGGGTGCGCTCGAAAGATTATTTTTTCTTATATGGGCAACCCCGGTGTTGGCTCATTAAGAATCGTACGTGGCGCAATCGAACGTGGCGAGTTGGAGTGGGAAGAATACTCCCATTTCGGCATGATCTCTTGCCTCCAAGCTGGCGCAGCAGGATTACCTTTTATGCATATTAACCCCACTGCTGCAACGAGTTTGGAAGAAGCAAACCCGTGCATTAAACGCGTCGTTGACCCCTATTCTGGCAAAGAGCTAATTGCTGTTCCCGCCTTAAACCCAGATGTGGCAATTGTCCATGTCCAGCGCGCAGACGTGAATGGGAACGCACATTTGTGGGGAATCGTGGGCGAGCAAAAAGAAGCCGCGTTCGCCGCGAAGCACGTCATCCTCACCGCCGAAGAAATTGTAGACGAATCTGTCATCCGCTCTGATCCAAACCGAACACTGATTCCTGGCTTCATCGTGGACGCAGTTTGCCACGTCCCGCACGCTTGCCATCCCTCTTACGCACAAGGTTATTATGACCGAGACAACGCCTTTTATATGGGTTGGGATGAAGTCAGCAAAACCAAAGAAAGCGTACAGGAGTGGCTAGACGAATGGGTTTATGGCACAAAAGACCACACCGAATATCTATCAAAACTTGGTGAAGAGAAACTTAAAGCATTAGAAGTAGAAGAGCAACTTAGCGCACCAGTGAATTACGGGAAATACTGACATAAAACGTATTCGTAATGAAAAACATTACGAATACGTTTTACTCAATACGAAAAAAGCCTAATTTTTGGACACTTAATGATCCCTTACACTACCTACACCGCTGGCACGCCTCTCCTTTTTCTGCACGCTAACGGCTATCCGCCCGATTGTTATCATCCGCTTGTTGATTCGCTTGCTGAACATAAAATTGTGGCAATGCGCCAACGCCCCCTTTGGGATAATGCAAACCCCGAAGAACTGGATGATTGGCATCCTCTCAGCGACGATCTCCTCCGCTTCATGGATGAGCGCAATTTGGATGAGGTTCCAGCAGTTGGTCACTCCATGGGCGGAATCGCCCTCCTGAGGGCCGCTCTGCGTGAACCCGAGCGTTTCTCTCACTTAATCCTTCTTGACCCGGTCTTGTTTCCGCCTTTCTTCATTCGTTTTATGAGAATCGCTCGTGCGTTAAATCTGATACACAAGGTACATCCCCTCATCCCGCCAGCGCAACGCCGAAGACGTGTTTTCAAAAATCGAGAAATTATTTTACGTGGATACAGAAAGAAAAAAGTCTTTCGCTATTTTAGCGATGAAGCCTTAGAGGCCTATGTGAAAGGAATCACCTGTCCGCGCGGCGACGGGAGCTACGAACTCTGCTACTCTGCCGAGTGGGAGGTTCAAATCTATCTCACTGGCGTATGGCGCGATATGCAACTTTGGCACGATTTACCAAAACTGAAGGTTCCGCTCCTCATCATTCGTGGCGCAGAGACTGACACCTTCTTTGAGAGCGCAGGGAAATTGGTTAAGAAAAAATTACCAAGCGCAAAAGTTATTAGTATTCCAAAATCAACCCATCTTCTGCCACTGGAAGAACCAAAAGCGGTACGAGATGAGATTATAAAATTCTTAAGTGCGTAAAACGTAATGCGTATTGCGTAATGCTTGCTCGCACAAAAAACATTACGAAATACGTAATACGGGCTTTCCTAAATTACAGAATCAAAGGAATTTTTATGTCCCAAACTTACTCCTCTGCTGAACTAATGATCGTCAACTCCGCCCGCATGTTGCGCGATGGCGATGTGGTTTTCGTTGGCGTTGGGCAACCCAACCTTGCCTGCAATCTCGCCAAGCAGACACATGCGCCAAACTTGGTCATGATTTACGAAGCCGGCGTGATTGGCGCAGAACCCTCCCATTTACCCCTCTCCATCGGCGACCCAACACTGGCTAGTGGCGCGCTTTCGATTTGCTCAATGTACGATATTTTCGCCAACTATCTCCAACGCGGCAACGTGGATGTGGGCTTTCTTGGCGGCGCGCAAATTGATCGCTTTAGCAATATCAACGCGACCATCATCGGCGATGATTATAAAAACCCCAAGGTGCGGCTTCCCGGCTCTGGTGGCGCAGAATTGATCTCGGCGTGGGCAAACCGCTGCTATATTATGACTCCACACCAGAAACGCCGCTTTCCCGAAAAAGTAGACTTTATGACCTCAGCAGGCTTTCTGAACGGGCGCGAAGAACGCGATGCTTCTGGCGTGCGTGGTGGCGGCCCCCTCGCTATCATCACCGACATTGGCTTCATGGAACCAGACAAAAATGGTGAATTGATCCTCACAGCTCTTCATCCCGGACGAGTAGCGGAGGAAGCGATCGAAAACACCGGATGGGATTTGCAGATCGCAGCAGAATTAAAAACTACGGAAGCACCCAGCGACGAAGAATTGCATATCCTGTATGACGAGCTTGATCCTGATGGGTTGTATTTAAAGCGTAAAAGTTAGCAGGATTTATAAAAGAAAGTACTAGCAATGAGAAGTAAGGTATATTCTTCTAAGTAGCTAATGATGTTTTGATTATCTGCGATTGTATAGAGGTGTAATAATGAGGACACGTGATGCACTGGCTCTAATTGTCTTGTTATTTTCTCTTTCGTTTGGAATAACTAAAACATCCGCTCATTGGGGAGAAAAAAAAGATTATCAACAGAATGATGTCTGGATTACTCTCTGCCAGCTCTATGATGAGCGAAAAGCCGCGTTTGAAGCACTCGATAGAACACAGGATGCCCTTAGTACATGCCAGGGAGATGCATGTTACGTTGCCTTAGAACGCCATAACGAAACAGAAGATGCCCTCTTCGATGTGATGGATCGCTACGAAGCCTACTATTATGGCGCAGATTGGGGTGGAGAGCGTCCAGATTACAGCCCTAATGAAACCGATTCCTTCTGGCAGTGGTGTCAGGGAGGAGGCAATCTTCCGAATACTGAAATAACACCTACTTTAGAGCCTCCTACTCCTACTGTTCAAGTGGGTGCGCCTATTATCTTAAAAGCATCCTTAGGAGGATATGGGGAAAATATCCAAAGAATTCTCAATGAGCAAAACTATGAGGTCATCATCATTGAAGGCAAGGTGACTGATCAGGATGGCAATGGTGTTGCAAAGGCTAATATTGAAGTAATCAGTGGTGCAAATTCAACAGCAATTTCTTCTAACGCAGATGGTTCTTACTCTCTGGCATTGACAGTTTCTGGAGGACAAGGCAATGGATCGTTGAGGGATGTCAATTTTATACTGCAACTTGAAGGCGATTTATCTATAGAAAAAATCGAGCTTCTACAGGCCGTCAGCGGGGCCGAATTAGCAGATAGCAAGCATATTGCGGCTTTAGTGTTCCCTCGCTTCTCTAGTCTGGCTCAAGCTACCGTAGATACAAAAGTGACAATTTATGTTAATGGACAATTCTTCAAAACCCTCCCTTTTCGCGTAAAAAATGGATACAACAACGATGAGCACCGTAAAGTTTATGACGCGGTGAAGTTCTTCATTCCTCCCAGTTTTGTGCGGACTGGCGTTTTCGAGGTTAGAGCCGTGATTGACTCCGAAAATACTTTTGCCGAACCAGACGAAGGGAATAATGAAAAGACATTCTCCCAAATGATTTCTCCTTCACGGGGGCTTAGTGTGGTTATGGTGGCTCTCAGCCCCAACATCAACATTAATACCACTCAAGCTTGGAGAAATACAGCCCAAAGATTTCTGTTAAAGACTTATCCTGTCCCCTCTGTACGGATTGTGCAGCATCCTGTTTACTCAAATGGCTGGTTAAACCTTGCTATGGCACTTCGCGATGCGGCAATTGTCAATAATGCTCGAATTGCCTACAATGCTGCTAACCCAGCAAGCAGGGTGGAGTACGCGGTCGGGCTTTACCCTCCCAATGAATACGGGACCGGCAATCGGGGTTTTGTCTATCGGCATTTCTATCCACAAGCACCCCTGGTTAGCGTTGAGTTCCCGCTCACAATTTCGCATGAAATTGGACACGTCTATTTAGGCGGTCACGAAGAGGTAGATGATAACCCTAATCTAGGTGGTCTTTCGCTACCTGAAGGCTATGTATATGACCATCTTAGAGGGCAAGTACGCTATATCAAGCCTAATTCTAATTGGATCAACTTCATGGGCGATCCATATGCAGGGCATGAATTGGGATCTGTGACCGTCAAGCCCTGGGTTTCACCATCAGCTTATAATACTATCTTGGGAGCTAGACAAAAGACAACTTATGTTGAAGCTAAAGTTGCAGCACCCACGATCTCTGGATGGTCTGCCAAGGCACCTTTCGAGAAGGTTTTGTATCTCTCTGGGTATTTTGACTACGGGGAACTTAAAGTTTTACCGCCACAGACTTTAAATACCAATTTAGCCGGGGACTATCCTGTTGGAGAATTTACAGCTTCCATGCAAGATTCCAATGGCAATATTTTAGCAACTGCATCATTTGGCATCAACCATGATATCGGAGAATATGATGCCCCCAACCCTGGAGCTTTTCAGGTTGAGATACCCTTTCCAGCAGAAGCCGAAGAATTGGTAATTACCAAAGAAGGGCAAGAATTCTATCGAATGACGAAATCCGCTAATGCGCCAACCCTGAATATCAATCAACCCAATAATGGATCCCCTGTGCAGGGTGAGACATCCGCCTCATGGTCTGCCATAGACGAAGATGGAGATGCGTTAACCTATAATATCTATTACAGCCCAGATGAAGGAGAAAGTTGGCAGCTTATTGGTCTTGGATGGAGTGATCTGAACTTGCCAATAAATGGCTCTCTGCTTCCTGGCAGTGATCACGCGCTTATTCGAGTTATAGCATCAGATGGATTGAACATCGGGCAAGCTGACAGCCCGCCCTTTGTCGTGCCTAAACACGCACCCACAGTAACAATTCTTCCCCCTGACTCGGAAACAGAATCATGGTCTGTTGGGCATCCTGGTTTATTGGCTGCAATAGCCAGCGATATTGAAGATGGTCAGCTTTCATTTGAATCTTATCAGTGGACTTCAAATAAAGACGGTATAGTAGGGCAAGGCAACGCATTATATGTGGCTCTCTCTGGGGGAGAGCATATCGTAA
>JABGOQ010000061.1 GCA_018645405.1 Anaerolineae bacterium
CCAATTAGCTCGCACTGCCGCCGAATACTCAATCTTGGATGGCGTGGTTCAATTAGCAGACGTTTGAGTTCACTCGATTGAGGTAGCTTTTTTTTTTAGCCACTCCAACTCCATCTTGAGCCGCCCAATTTGCTCGAAGAGTTCAGCTTCGCGAGCACTTTGTTCTTCTAACTTTTTAGCGGTTTGTTGACCAAAAACTGTTTGCCCTTCGACTAACAATTTCTTTTTCCAGGTGCTTACTTGATTGGGATGAATATTGTTTTTGCTAGCTATCTCATTGATCGTTATTTGCTCTTTGACAGCTTCTAGAGCAATTTTGAATTTGAAACGATTATCATGTTTTCTTCGTTTTTTTGCCACGGAAAAACCTCCACAAATTTTGGGGATTCTATCTTAACCTGTGGTCTAGTTTTCGGGGTTCATTATAGGTATTACCTCTTTCATTTTGAAATTTGAGCAATTATACCGCTATATTTATGTCGTGTCTTGTTATGACACGAAAAATTTGCTCACGTTTCAGCTTAGCTCTGCAATAAAATTCTCTACATCTTTTATCTATTCCCAAAGAAGTCTTAGCCTTTTACTGCTCCGGCTGTTAATCCTTTTATAAATTCTCTTGAAAGAAGAATATAAAGAATTAAGATTGGGATGGCGGCAAGGGATAGGGTGCTGAGGGCGCGTGTCCAATCGGTGCGGTATTGGCCGAAAAGGAGGGATACCCCTAGCGCAACCGTGCGGGATTTTTCAGCACGGTTGATGATGGCGACATCAAAGTTCATCTTGTTGCCGAATTGTTTGAGTACGTTCTTGGGACTACACTTGTCATAAATTACCCTTGTTAGCTTCAGTGCGTTTCTGTAATTTTTGTAATCGCGCGCGGTTTACCGCGTCGTTGTGCAACGCCTTGTTCGGCAGCTTCTACAATTCATCACAAAGCCAATCACAGGCATTTGTCCAAAGTTTTGTATAATCTTCCCAAAAGACGAAGTTGCATCCCCAGTGGGGCGCGGGATCTGAAGTGTAAGCAAGTACACGCCCCGCTCCGAATTCTCCGACAGTTATGGCGGGAAATTGTTCATTCTTCCAGGTCGCGATTACATCGCAACCTGCGCGTGGTTGGACCTTGTTGAAGCCGAGAATGGGAGGCATTGTGGCAAGATCCACATCCTTTAGTATGGGATGTTCAGGAATTGCCGCTTCTGCTTTAAACCCTTCTGTGCTTTCCACCAAATCTTCTATATCCAGACACTCGCAAGGAAGAATACTTCGCAAAGAGGTTCGTCCCCAGCCTCCTTTTCCCATTTCCCCGTTAAAACTCAGCCAACCGCCAAGAAACATAATATGTGTTCCCGCGTGAACAGCCTCGGTAGTGAGACGAATGCGATCAGGAAAGGTCAACACCTTTGTCCCAAAAAGATGACGATTGAAGAATTGTGGGTGAAGTTGAAAGTTTTTGGCCTCTACATCAGAGAAGACAATGATGTCGTACTCTTCCAATACCTCTTCATATTCTCCCGGTGGCATGTTGTAGAAATCCCACGTTGGGACGCTGACAATTTCGTGTCGCCCACTCGACTCCACGGCAGCCACAAGCCACTTACCATAGTTGATGACATCTAACCCCTTTGGAGCGTGGTTGAAGGATGTCTCTGCATATACGGGACCTGTCTGAACAGCCCAATCACCAATATAATAAATTTTAGCCATATTTTATCTCTCTCAGACCCAAGTAATGAGTGCAACCTGCCCTCAACTCTATTTGACAAGTTACCGAATAGCTTCCTCGGTTTCAGCGTCAAAGATAGCGTCAATGCGTTTCAGTAACCTTCGTAATTGTACGCGGTTGCTCGGGATCGTATCCCTTTGCAAGGGTCAGGTGATAGGCAAATAACTGTGCGGGGATAATGCTTATCAGCGGCGTTAACCACTCTGGGGTATTCTCTGGGATGGGTATCGCAATTTCAGCCAGTTCTAACGCGGCTAAAGAGTTTGAGACGACCACCAATTCTGCTCGCAAATCATTTTTGAGATGTTTGAGCATATTTTGCATCGAATCAAAGACTTTTCCCTTTGGTGAAATTGCAAAAACGGGGAATCCGCTCTCGACCATTGCAACGGGACCATGTTTGAAATCTGCGGAGGAATATGGCTCGGCTGCGACGTAGGTCAATTCTTTCAACTTTAGTGCCCATTCAAAGGCGGTTGCATAATTATATCCACGCCCCAATACGACGGATTGCTGCATATAGCGATAGCGTTGCGCGGCTTGGGAAATTTTCTGATCTTGGACAAGTGCGTCTCGCGCCCAACCCGAAACTTGCTCCAGTTCCCCCCAGCGTGATGCCGACCCGGACATCGCCGCGGAAAGCATGGCTATAGCCATCAGTTGTGATGTATAAGTCTTGGTCGCCGCGACCGCCTTCTCTTCCCCTGCTTGAATATCAAGAACAAAATCGGCATTTTGGGCGAGGGGAGAATTTGGCTCGTTCGTAATGGCGAGCGTGAGATTGCCCTGTTTCTTTCCTTCTGCTAAAACGCTGACTATATCTGGTGATTGCCCCGATTGTGAGATGCCAACAACAAGTGCATTCTTGATTTTTGGCGGTTGCTGATAATAGGTGAAGAGGGACGGGGTCGCTAATGCTATCGGAAGACTGTTTTTTGCCCCCCAAAGATAATTGGCATATCTACCGGCATTATCGGATGTGCCGCGTGCCGCGAGGAAGACGAATTGCGGATCGCGTCTACGAATGGCTTGCGCGATGTTCTCAATCTTTTTCCTCTGCATGGAGAGGAGATTCGCTAAACGGACGGGTTGTTCGAGGATTTCGGAGTGGAGGGTCATAAGGTTTTTATCTACAGTTCCTGAGCGGAAGGCGACTGTTTTTGAGCCTGTAGACGAAGGACGGGGGCTTGGAGATGCCGCTCTTCGTCTGCAACTACGCTCCGCTTCGGTTCCGCTCAGAGACTGGAGATGTTATTTAACGGTATCAAGCCCAAAACGCGCGCGACGCGGTTTTTCATCCGCCCAAATTTAGTTGGACAGTAAAACAGGTTGTCCACTCTCTATTGAGCGATAGGCTGCCAGGGCAACTTCGACGGCTTTGTATCCATCATATCCAGTTACCTTGGGCGGGCGTTTGTCTCGGATAGAAGCTGTGAACTCGTCGATCATCCCTTGATTGGCATCGGAGCCAACTGGGTCTAAGCGAAAATGTTGTTCAACTCCACCGTGTATATGCAGATTTGTACTGAAAGCATCTATATCTACAATGCCTTTCTCGCCAATTATTTCGATTGTTAACCCGCCCCAGGTTTTAAATCGTTTTGGGCGGCTCCACGAGCTATCAATGGTAGCAAAGGTGTCATTGTCGAATCTGAGCATTAACATCCCCCCAGTTTCAACATCTACGACACCTGCCTGGATGATATGGTTCGATTGTGCGTAAACTTCAACTACTTCCGAATTCAGATACCAACGATAAATATCTGCCAAATGAACGGTGTGGTCTAAAATTGCTCCCCCTCCAGCCAGTTTTTTGTCTACAAACCAAGCCCGATGATGGCTGGGAACTTGACCTTGATTGGTTCCAACCATAGCTATAACTTTGCCTAATCCATCTTCGGCAAGGTGTTTTTTTACCTCCATGAGGGGAGCGGAAAAACGCATGGGGAAAGCAGTCATAAGGAAGACATTATTTTTATTGCAAGTATCAATCATGGATTGACAGTCTTCCACAGATAAAGCCAGTGGTTTTTCAGAAAGCACATGAGCACCAGCATTTGCTGCCATTTCAGTCAATTCTCGATGCTTGGTGTTTTCTGAGCAGATCAGAACACCTTCTGGCTCATTATTTAGCAATTCGCTATATGATGAAAACTGACGAAGACCATATAGTTCTGAAAAGTATTTTCCTCGCCCTTGATTCTCGTCTGCAATACCAATAATTTCAACATCGGCTATGTTTTTTAGATTCGAGATATAGGCTTCGGCGTGTAAGTGTGCAAAGCTCATAATGCCTATTTTCATATCAGCACCTCATCAAGAGATTGAAGTTTAATTGCTTTACCCGTTTTAGCAGATTCGATTGCTGCGCGCGCAATTTGGACTGCCGCCAGACTATCTTCAGCAGAAATACGACTAGGTGTGTTATTGAGGATATTGCTGTAAAATTCTTTGATCTGAGTCGTATAAGGGCTTTCCAGCATGGGCATACCTGGCAAGCCCACAGATTGGTCGTCTTCAGTAGTTTTATGTAGGGCAAAATGGATTGGTGTTGCAGTTTTTGAATTATAGGTTATCAACCCTTCACTGCCTGCAATTTCGAATGATGTCCGAAAAATTGGCTTGGGCATTGCCCACGAACCTTCAATGTGGGAAATAGTGCCGTTCTTGTGCGTGAGGATGACCATTGCATGATCAAAGTTAGGAGTTAGATCTGTGCTAAATACTATATTTTTAGCAAATACTTTTACTACATCACCAGCTACCCAACGAGCGTAATCAAAATCATGGATCATTAGATCTTGCATCATCCCCCCAGATTTTTCGTGTTCCATATACCAATTATTGTAGGCATTGGATGGTTGAAATGCTTCACGTGAGAGACGAATGATTGCGGTTTCCCCTATTTCTCCAGATAGTACCCGCTCACGAGCTGCCGCATATTCTGGGAAAAAGCGAACCACATGCCCAATCAGTAGTTTGCTGTTTGCTTTTTTACAAGCCTTTATCATCTCTACACCTTCTTCAACGGTGAGAGAAAGCGGCTTTTCGCAAATAATCGTTTTCCCAGCCTTTGCCACACTGAGTACCATTTCGTGATGTAAATGGGTAGGTGTACAAATATCCACAATGTCTATTTCTGGCAACATGCTTTCTAGATCGGGAAATACTTTAGCCCCATATTTTTTTGCAAAAGGTTCTGCGTGGTCTACCGGTTTTGATGTGCAAGCATAAATTGAGGCGTTGGTATTCAACCAAGCTTCAGCATGGGTTGCCCCCATAAAACCCGTTCCAACTATACCTATTTTTTTCATATTGCTAATCCCTTTTCAGACACAAATTTTTCTACAAAGATTGCTGTTCCTGAAATTATTTTACCGAACCGGCTGTAATGTTTCTGATCAAATTTTTAGAGAAAATCAGATACAAAATTAATACAGGCACCATTGCTAATGTAAGCGATGAAAGCACAGCGTTCCAGTCAATTACAAATTGACCTAAGAACACTTGAGTTCCCAAAGTAACGGTTTTAGTCTTCTCCCCATTCGCTAAAATCAATGGGAACCATAGATCATTCCAAATTGGCACCATTGTGAAAATCGCTACTGTTGCCAACGCAGGGCGGACAAGCGGTACGATCAGCCAAAATATTCGGTACTCACTGGCACCATCTACCCGCGCAGCATCCTTTAATTCTCTTGGTGCAGACTTCATAAATTGTGTCAAGATAAAGATCGTCATTGGCAACCCTTGGGCGATATAAACCATGATCAATGCAGTGAGTGTATTGATCAAACCTAAACTTACTACCAGCCGAAGAATGCTAACTGTCCCTAACCGAATAGGGATCATAATCCCTATTGCCAAATATAATCCTAAGATCGGATTACCAGGGAAATCATATTCAGCCAGAGCAAATGCGGCCATTGCCCCAAAAAGTAATATAAAGAACATTGACGCAGCAACTACAATGAAACTGTTTAGAAAATAGAGTTCAAAGTTTGCTCTTTCAAATAATGTTATATATCCTTTGAAGCTAAATGTTTCTGCTGTCGGGAGAAGGTAAGGAGTTCTAAAAATCGCTTTTCGTTCCTTGAACGAGTTAATCACGATCAAAACAATCGGAAACAAAGCGATCAATGTGAAAAACAGCAATGGAATATGTGGAAAGATACCTGAAATTCGGCGCTTATTCTTGTCCCAAGATAAATTCATTGTCTTCTCCTAAAGATCGTAAGTGGTTATGCGGCGTTGCCAGCCAAACATATAGAGTAAGACACCGATTAAAATAATCAGAAACATCATCGCAGCAACAGTGGCCCCCATAGTTGGATTTCCGAGCTGAAGTTGCTGCCCAAAAAAAGTTCGATAAAAGAGCGTGCCCATTAAGTCTGTAGAGAAGTTAGGGCCTGCCAAAGCTCCCTGGGTTGTATAAATGAGGTCAAAAGCATTAAAGTTGCCGACAAAGGTAAGAATTCCCACCATGCCTACGGTCGGTAAAATGATGGGGAATTTAATTCCCCAGAATATTTTCCAGTTATTAGCTCCGTCGATCCGGGCTGCTTCAATTAATTCATCGGGGATACCGATCAGCGATGCGTAGAGAAGCATCATCGGAATGCCAATAAATTGCCAAACAGAGATAAGAGATAATGTAATAAGTGCGGAACCCTCAAGACCCAGCCAAGGCTTGAAATATTCTCCTAGCCTTAGAAATCCCATAATTCCTTCACCAATCCCCCATAACGGACTAAGAATTAATTGCCATACAAATCCAACAATAACAAAGGATAGGATAGAAGGTAGGAAGAAAAATGCTCGGTAAAGATCACGTCCCTTCACGGATTTCATTGAAATCAACGCAGCTAAAGCTAATCCTAGCGGATTCTGAACAAGCATATGAATGACAAAAAAGATTGAATTGTTCTTGACTGCACCCCAAAATCGTGGCTTCCAGTTAGGGTCATTCAACAACCGATTATAGTTACTGAACCCTGCAAAAATTTCCTTACCATCAATTTCAGAAAAAAAACTTAGTCGTAATGAATCTAACAAGGGGTAGACCATGAACAAGCTATAGATAATGACTGCTGGAGCAAGGAAAACAAAAATATGAAAGGGGAATTTTTTTCTTGGTTTTACAGGTGTCTTGTCCATAGGATCCTCGCATTCTCTTTAATAGGGCAGCTCCTTATCAGAGCTGCCCTATTACGTTTCTTAGTTCTATTCTAGCATTTTACATCTTCAGGTAAAGATTATGCCTTTACTTTATGGAGTATACCAGCCGTCCAAGCCATCTTGAAGTTGAGCGGCAGCTTCTGCAGATGTTTGAGTGCCATTGATTACGTTGGCACTAACTGCCCAGAGTTCATTCTCTAGATTAGGTTCACCACGAGAGAGAATCTGGTAAGAATTACGGATAGTGGATTCGCATTCACCGCGCCAACTGAGGAAATCAGCAGCTACAGGGTCAGCGACTTCTACAGCATGGTTGGAAAGGGAGTAGAAGCCAGTAACGTTGTTAGTATAGATATCAGCAAATTCAGCGGAAGCTAACCAGGTCAGGAAGGTTTTTGCTTCTTCAGGGTGTGAGGTGGCGGCGTTCATGCCGATAGCAATATCGGTGTGGTCACTGATATAGCAAGTATCTCCGGCAGCAACAACGGGGGGTTTGAATGCACCCATTTCAAAATCAACAAGCGGGTTAAATGTACCAATATCCCAAGATCCGGCGGGGTAAATTGCCGCTAGACCCAAAGTGAATAAATTTTGGGAATCTGGGTAAGATTGAGCTTCATAGCCATCAGCAAGATAGGGACCCCATTTTGCCAGTTCATCAAAAACGGCAATATATTGCGGGTCTGTGAATTTTTCTGTTCCAGCAATCAAGCCTTGGCGGCCTTCTTCACCTTTCCAGTAGTTCGGGCCAATATTTTGGAAGCCCATGGTGGCTGATTCCCACAAATCTGAGGTGCCGATACCGAGGGGAACATAGGTTCCATCTGCAGCGAAGGCATCGAGGACTGCATAAAATTCTTCGACTGTTGCTGGGGTTTCAAGACCTAGTTCTGTGAACGCATCTTTGTTATAGATAAAACCGTGGATCACAGAAGCCATAGGTACTGCAAAAACGGCTGAGCCATCGTCAGTAATCCATGCGCTACGAGCAGCATCGCCAAAGTTTTCCATGCCATCTAAATCAGTCACATCAGCTAAATAGCCTGCCTCATAAAGCAAAAGCGAATTGTCGAAGGGGCGCGCTGTGATCAAATCACCAGCAGTTCCACCTTCCAATTTGGTGCTGAGAATACCATTGTATTCTGCGGGGGCGGAGGGAGCAAAGATGACTTCGATGTCTGGGTAATGAGCATTGAAGGCGGGAATAATCACATCTTGCCAAAGAGCAAGATCATCGTTACGCCAACTTTCAATTGTCAAGGTGACTTTTTCCATTTCTTCAGCAGCAGGTGCTTCTTCGGTCGCGGGGGCTTCTTCAGCAGCAGGGGCCTCTTCGGCCGCAGGAGCTTCAGGGGCAGGGGCTTCGGGAGCTGAGGCTCCACCGCAAGCACTGAGTACGAGGCTTGCAAGCACGAGGAATACAAATAGTTTTGTACGCATTTCTTTCTCCTTGAATTTTTAAACTATAGAAATTACAATCATTCCAGGTTGAATATCTTTCATCCTGAACTACCGCGCGGGTCATCTTTTTCTTTTGGTGAAGGATGGATGACCTGCGTATCCTTTTTAAAACGATTGATGGCAACACCTCCTTTATTTTGGGTTTTCTACATTACACTGCGAATTAGGTTGTCTACATCTTGAGAAAAACGATCAATGAAACCTTGTACATAATTCTGAATATCTAAATCGGGATTTTCAGCCAGCGGAGTCAAATCCATCGCATAACTTAATCCGCTAGCATCATCAACATCATGCGAGGAAAAATAAGTCGCATTTGCTAAGCGTCTACCCATTGAAGCGAGGTCGTAGCGCTTACCGCCGCTGATTTGGGAATCAAAAATACCCAATAATGCGGCTTGTAGATTGCTCTGTTTCGAAGTATCTAAGATAACTTTTTCGCTATCTCGCATCCAATCCAGATCACGCCAGACTTCACAACCATATAAATTTTTGGGTCTTTCATTTTCTTCTAAACTACGCATCGCTTTGATAATTTTTATCGCAACACCAACATGTGTGGCATGTTTATCTGCCAAGTTATGTGTATAAACTACGCTAGGATTTGTTGCCTGCAAGATAGCGAGAATATCGTTTATGGGAGAAGTGCTTTTTCCATCTTTGATTATTTTGCTAGGATAATCCAACATGATTTGAGCGGAGTACTCGCCAATAAGCGCGGCTTTGCGTTGTTCTTTAAAACGCACCAAACGCATTTCTTCATCACTATATTTTTCGTAGATACCTGCGCGCGCCGAGCCACGACCGTCGGTGACGACTACGCCCGTAAACCATTTGTCCTCACGTTGGAAACATTCTAAAATTGACGATGCTGCCATAATCTCAATATCGTCTTGGTGCGCGGCAATGCAAAGATGCGTGGTGCGCGCGAGGGCATTTTTTAGGGGAGCATCGTCAGGGATATAAATTTCGGTTGTGTTTTGGTTAAATTTCATATTATTTTTTTGGATGCAGTGCAGCTCTATCTTTAATTTAATTTCGGCAAACTCGCCGCGGCAATAGATTGCCCAACACGTCTACTTTTTTCATCAGGAAGCTGAATGTGAAAATTTAGCTCAGGAAATTCTCTCTCCAGCACTTTTTGCGCGCCTTCGATAATTAAATCGCCACCGTGTCCTGAGGTGCAACGTCCTAGAATTAGGACATGTTTCAGATTATAAAAATCGGCATAATGGGCAAGGGTATAACCTAAGTAAACGCCGATACTCTGCCAAATCTGGCTTGCGCCCTCATGCCCGGCTTCCAGTTTTTCTTGTACAAATTTCAACTTTGCGGCATCTGTAATTCCTTCCGGGATTTCAATCTCTGCGGCAGGAGCAAGCCGAAAAACAGATTGTTGTGAAAAGTAAGTTGCACCACAGCCAATATCGCCAGACCATTCTTCTACAGGAGCGTTGGGGCTGTAATCCACTGGTGCAAAAGCCAACTCGTTCAGCCAGCCCATAATGTGCCCTTCGGTGTTTACATAACCAACAGCTTCGCTCGACCCCATCGCAACGCCCAAAATACCGGTATCTTCGAGCGACATCGCGCCTGCCAACGCGGTCACGTCACCGTCGTTGATGATTTCAAGCGGGACGCCCATCTCATCTCGGATTTGGAGGAAAAGATTCTTGATTTCGTCAAAATTTTCTTCTGGGATGGCTCTAAAGAGGGATGCGACCATAGGACGATTCTCAACGTATACACCTGCCGAACTCCCGCCGATGGCATCCACGCGTGGCATTTTGCTTGCCGCCGTTTCAAGAGCTTTTTTTATTTCCCCAGCGTGATACGTGGGGTCGCTGTGCTTGCGTGGCTCCCAGACCACTTCTTCGCTGTAAATCACTTCTCCGTCTACTACGGCACTCACTTTTCGGTCGGAGGCACCCAGATCAAAGCCGATGCGGGCACCCTGTAAATAGCCGCCGAGCAACTTTCCAGTTTCGTGCGAAGCGGGCATTTCATCCACATCACAAATGATGACTTCAAAATCCCTCTCGTAGACTTTTTCTCCCATAAATTTATAGTCAAATTTACGTTTTCCACCTTGGGCATACACTTTGCGAATATGCTCGCCGACTTGTTGAGAGCCAGCGATATAGAGCCGAAATCCGCCCCGTTGCCAGAGCAGAAATTTGACGATGCGTTCAATATACTCTAAATTATCGGGATGATTGTCGGGCAGAATTTTGGTCTCAAAACGAGTGAAGTTATCACCGCTACGCTCCAGCCCAATGATGAGTGGGATGCCGTTTTCTGCACATTTCCTCTGAAAAGCGTGGTTGGCTAAAACGGCAGGGCGATAGACTGAATCGAGAGGTGGTTGAATTTGCGGGGAAATAAGTTTCATTTAATTCTCTTTGAAAAGTAGCGAATAATCGTTGATGAGCATAGACGCGGATGCGCCCAAAATGCAGCCTTGAAGCTCTGTTTTACCAAGCTCAACGGTGGTGTTTTGGGATAGTTTGTTGAAGGAGGATTTGTGCATTGAATCTCGTACCGATTGAAGCCAAGCATCCCCAAAACGAGTCATCTCGCCCGTTAAGACAATTTTTTGGATATTTAGAATACCAACCAGATTGGCGATAGATGAGCCTAAATAATGACTTGCTTCAAAAACGATTTCTTGCGCAAGGGCATCTTTGGCAAGGAAAGCATCTCTAATCAGGTCTAACGAGATTTTTTCGCTTTCTTTTGGCAAGATCGAGTTTTTTGCTTCAGGAGCTAAAATTTTGGCGCGCCGAAGAATGGCTTTGGTGCCGGTGAGGGTTTCCAGACAACCACGTTTTCCGCAACGACAAAAAATGCCGTTTTGTTGAACGACAACATGGCCAATTTCTCCTGCTCCGCCGCCATCTCCTTGAAAAAGTTTTCCATTAATTAAAATGCCTGCGCTTGTGCCTTCTTTAACATTAACAACAATAAGATTTTCGTTTGGTTTATGCCCCATCCCATAGAAAAACTCACCTATGGCTGAGGCTTGGCTGTCGTTTAATACTGAAACAGGCAAGTTATAGCGAGCATTTAGAATATTTGCTAAAGGTAAATTTTCCCAATCGAAATTGACTGCCTGAACGACAATTCCTTCTTTTAAATTCATTAATCCTGGCGCACCAACGCCGATCCCGATAATGGGATTGAAATTGGTTGCGAGTAGTTGATTTAGTATTTGGTAAATCAAGTTTATGGCTTCTTGACCATCGCTTTGGTTGGTTGGAATTTCTATATATTCTTTGATCTCTCCCCTTAAATTGATGACGGCTCCAATAAACTCATCTTGTTCTAAATCTATGCCGATGAGATAGCGGGCATCTGCGATGAGACTTAATAGGACAGGGGCTTTTCCACCCAAAGATTCACCTAAGCCAATTTCTTCGACTAAGCCTTGCTCTAATAATGAAGAAACAATATTCGAGACAGTTGTACGCGTTAAACGGGTGAGACGCGCAATCTCTGCTCGACTAATTGTTTCATTATCGAAGATGGTTTTGAGAACCAAATCTCTATTATGTTCTTTTGTTTGCTGGCGAGTTGCTTTTTGGGGAATCACTGGGGTTCCTCTTGAAAGACTTTGTAAGGTCAATGGACTTACAAAGTTATTTTACAAGAAAAAAAAGGGAAAGTCAATAGGGAGAAATATTTTTGCTATAAGAGCGAGATAAATCTTGCGGTACGGGATGGACCCAAAAAAGCTTATTTCCCCACACTACGTTGTTTATTGGCAACCAAGCCAAAATCACGTGCGCTTCAGAGCGAAGCGGTTTTTAATCCGCATTAAAGAAAAAAACCTGACAAGTCTTCAAGACCTGTCAGGTTTCGTTATTTAAGCGTCAGATTTTATTCTTCGTCTTTTTCGTAATTCATCTTCGCCATTTGTTCGTAGAGATTCCAGCGAGCGTGTGCGTCTTTCTCTGCGCTTTTCATAAGCGTTTCTGCTCGGCTTTCGTCGTTCTGGGTGAGAACGCGGAAGCGGGCTTCGTTGTAGGCAAAGTCAGAAATGGGGATTGACGGAGCTTTTGAATCCAACTTGAGCGGATTTTTGCCCTTCTTGGTGTTTTCAGGATTATAGCGATAGAGGGGCCACAAACCAGATTTGACAAGTAGTTTTTGTTGAGTCAAGCCGTCTTTCATATCGTAGCCGTGCGCGATACAGTGACTATAAGCGATGATGAGGGAGGGTCCGTCAAAGGCATCGGCTTCGCGGATGGCGCGGAGGGTTTGCATATCGCTGGCACCCATTGCAATTTGTGCGACATAGACATAGCCATAAGACATGGCGATCATGCCCAAGTCTTTGCGGGCGATTTCTTTGCCTTCAGCAGCAAATTTGGCAACTGCGCCGATAGGGGTCGCTTTGGATGACTGGCCACCGGTATTGGAATAAACTTGCGTATCCATAACCAAGATATTGACGTTGCGCCCAGAGGCAAGAACGTGGTCGAGACCGCCGTAACCAATATCATAAGCCCAGCCATCACCACCGATAATCCAAACACTCTTCTCAACAAGGATATCTGCCAAGCCGAGTAAATCTTTGGCTTTGGGGTTATCTTTACCTGTCAATCTTTCTTTGAGTGTGTCAATGCGAGCGCGTTGGGCTTGAATGCCAGCTTCGTCTGCTTGGTCGGCTTCGAGAATATCTTTGACCAATTCTGCGCCAATCATATCTGCTTGTGCGGTGAGTAGCTCACGAGCGTATTCATTTTGTTTATCAACGGTCAGGCGCATACCCAGACCGAATTCGGCATTATCTTCAAAGAGTGAGTTCGACCATGCGGGACCACGTCCATCGCTATTGTGGGTATAAGGCGTGGTGGGGAGATTACCGCCATAAATGGAGGAACAACCAGTTGCATTGGCGATGATGGTGCGGTCGCCAAAGAGTTGCGTGACCAATTTGATATAAGGGGTTTCGCCACAACCTGCGCAAGCACCAGAGAACTCGAAGAGCGGTTGCAATAATTGTGAGTTTTTGATATTGCCCAGTTTGATTTTGGTGCGATCAACTTCAGGAAGATCAAGGAAGAAGTCCCAATTATCTCTTTCATTTTCACGGATTGGAGCTTGATCTGCCATATTAAGAGCTTTACGTTCAGGGTTTGTTTTATCCTTTGCAGGGCAGACTTCTACACAAAGTTGACAGCCTGTGCAATCTTCGGGGGCAATCTGAATGGTGTATTTTGTATCAGGTAGCTCTCTGAATTTAGCATCTATGCTTTTGAAAGTGCCAGGAGCATCATTAAGCAATGCCGGATCATAAACTTTTTGGCGAATGACAGCGTGCGGACAAACAAATACACATTTGCCACATTGAATACAAAGATCATCTTCCCAAACAGGAATGTCTAAGCTTAAATTTCGTTTTTCCCATTGCGTTGTGCCAGAGGGGTAAGTGCCATCATCGGGCATTGCGCTGACGGGGAGGTCATCGCCTTCGCCCAAAATCATTTTAGCGAGAACGTCTTTCACAAACTCAGGAGATTCAGCAGGAACGGGCAAACGGCGAGTTAGTGCGCTATTTGCTTCTTTAGGATATTCAACTTGGTGCAAATGCGCCAATGCTTGGTCTACAGCAGCATAGTTTTTCTCAACAACTGCGGGTCCCTTTTTGCTATAGGTTTTCTTAATGGCGGTTTTGATAGCGGCAATCGCTTCATCTGGAGGCAAAACGCCACTGATCGCGAAGAAACAAGTTTGCATAATGGTATTGATGCGCACACCCATCCCCGTCATTTTTGCAACTTCATAACCGTCAATTACATAAAACTCAATTTCCTTCTCTATAATGGTTTCTTGGTCTTCTTTTGGCAATTGTGCCCAAACTTCTTCGGGGCTGTAGGTGCTGTTCAGCAAGAAAACTGCGCCATTCATTGCATTTTTGAGCATATCAATTTGCTCAAGGAAATTGAATTGGTGACAAGCTATAAAATGTGCTTGCCTAATTAAATAAGGTGCATGAATGGGTTCAGGTCCAAAGCGCAAGTGAGAAATGGTCTTTGCGCCCGCTTTTCGTGAATCGTACACGAAATAGCCTTGGGCATAATTATCAGTTTGCTCACCAATAATTTTGATCGAGTTTTTATTCGCACCAACGGTGCCGTCAGAGCCTAATCCATAGAAAAGCGCACGAATTGTTTTACTGCCTTTAATGTAGAAGCTGGGGTCGTAATCTATGCTGGTATTTGTCACATCATCGGTGATGCCAACAGTGAAATGGTTTTTTGGATTTTCTTTCTTCATCTCATCGAAAACGCCTACAACCATTGCGGGCGTAAATTCTTTGGATGAAAGACCGTAACGCCCGCCAATTACACTTGGTGAGGTTTCAAAGGGTGCGGTACCGTCTGATACGCCTTCGGCAAACGCGGTGATAATATCTTGATAAAGAGGCTCACCAGTTGCGCCGGGTTCTTTTGTGCGGTCAAGTGTTGCCACAACTTTTGTGCTGGCAGGGATAGCATCTAAAAGATGTTTTACAGAGAAGGGACGATATAAACGAACACGTACAACGCCAACTTTCTCGCCTTTATCATTCAGGTACTTCACAATTTTCGCTACAGCTTCGCCGCCAGAACCCAAAATAATAATTACGCGTTCTGCATCTTCTGCGCCAATATATTCAAAGAGCTTATATTCTCGACCAACTTGCTCAGCGAATTTATCCATAGCTTTCTGAACAATTTCAGGGCAAGCATCATAATACTTATTAACAGTTTCGCGTGCTTGGAAGAAAACATCAGGGTTTTGCGCTGTACCACGAATAACGGGGCGATCAGGAGATAGTCCACGCTCACGATGGGCGCGTACCAAATCATCATCAATCATCATTGTGATGTCGTCATCACCTACAAGTTCAATTTTATTGATTTCATGCGAAACGCGGAAACCTTCAAAGAAATGCATAAAGGGAACGCGGCTTTCAAGCGTAGCAGCTTGAGCGATCAATCCAAAATCATGTGCCTCTTGGGTGGAGCCGGAAGAGAGCATAGCCCAACCTGTTGAGCGAACGCCCATCACGTCAGAGTGGTCACCGAAAATAGACAATGCCTGTGCTGCTACAGAACGAGCCGCCACATGGAAAACGGTGGAGGTTAACTCGCCCGCAATTTTGTACATATTGGGCATCATCAAAAGCAGACCTTGCGAGGCGGTAAAGGTAGTGGTCAATGCACCTGTTTGCAATGCACCATGCACTGCACCTGCTGCGCCACCTTCGGCTTGCATTTCGATAACTTCGGGGGTAGATCCCCAGATATTCTTCTCCCCGTCAGCAGACCATTGGTCAGCCCACTCGCCCATTGGGGTGGAGGGGGTGATTGGATAAATCGCGATCACTTCATTGGTGCGATGCGCGATATTGGCGGTAGCTTCGTTACCGTCAATAGTTGCAATTTTACGTTCCATAAAAGATACTCCTTTAGTCAATATGCTTTAGCATATTGCGAATTTAAACATGGAAAAAACCAGCCTAAGTATAGTCTTTTCGCAGTAGTTTTAATAGTTATCTATAGCTAAAAATACTCTGCGACTTGTCACTTTTATGAATTTAAATTCCCTTGCAAATTTTGATAAAAGGTGACGAGTAAATTTTTATTCTAGATAGGATTTTAAATGTGGGCGAGCCATTAGCAACGCCGCCAGTGTTTTCGCATCTGGCATTTTGCCTGCTTCCGCTATGGATAGAACCTCTGCAATTGGCATTTTCACCACGTCCAGAAATTCATCAGCATCTGGGTCGAGGGGATCAACTCGTAAATCGGTTGCCAAAAAGACAGTCATTAGTTCTGTTGAATAGCCAGGGGCAAGATAAAACTTCCCTAACTCAATCAAATTATCAGATGCCATCCCCGTTTCTTCACGGAGTTCTCGTCCTGCCGAGAGAATTGGCTCTTCGTTTTTCTCAAGAACACCTGCGGGGAGTTCGAGCAAATCATCCACTGCGGCGTGGCGGTATTGGCGTACGAGCAGCAGATTTCCATCGCTGTCAACGGGCAAGATCACAACAGATCCGTGATGCTCTACAATATCAAATTTTGTTGTTCTGCCATCTGGAGTACGTAGATTGTCACGTCTAATAGTGAAAACACGCCCCTTGAAAATCGTTTCTGATTCAAGTAATTCAAATTTCATATGAAGCTCCAGACATAGAAACACCCAAGAGAAGAAAAGTTCTTCTCTTGGGTGTTTTAATTTGGCATAAAAAAGCTTTACGGAATACTAAGTATGGTGTTTGCAGCGATATTATTGGGATCTGGGATCGTATTTTTGGCCATAATTGCTGCGGGATCAACATCACCAAAATAGCAGGCTACGCCGTAAACAGTGGTGTTCGCTGGAACAGTATAGCTAACAGGGTGACCATTCCGTGCTCGTGCAGATGGGAAGGCTTTGCCACTCTGCGGGATGCTAAGAGTCATCCCCGGATAGTAGGTTTGCGCCTGTGCAGAAGAGAGGCTATTCAAGCTAAGTAATTCACCAGGATCAATATCGAAACGGCGAGCAATACAATAAGGGAATTCGCCTTTTTTGAGCGTATAGCTGGCAGGTCTGCCGCCTATTACAGTAGGAGGTACTACAGTTTCAGTTGCCACTACCGGGAGTGTACTTGTTGGCGCATCGGATGTGGGGCTCGGGGTAGCCGTTTCTCCTGCGGCAGGATCAACCGTTGCTGATGGTTCCAAGGCAGCATTTACAGTTGGTGCACCAGAAGCAACAGCAATAGCTGTTGATGTTTCTGCGCCAGCCGCAAATACTCCCTCCATATCAGAAGCCAGGGTTGCGGGAAATTCGCTTTCGCCTTCTACTACAGGGGTAGCAAGGCTTTCATCAATTGGTGCATAGGATTGCCTGCAACCAGTGACGACAAGAGCTATTATCATTAAGGCTGTGATGGTTAAAATGCCAGATATTTTCTGCGCTATCATAGTGATTCTCCTCTTTCATAAACACCTCTATTTTACTCGTAGAACAGGTGTTTTTAGAACTTGATAGTAGCACAACACAATACCCCCGTCAAGTTGCCCTGTAGGGGGGCAGATGCTCTTGTTTTCAGGTAGAAATAGAGAAATTTTGAAGATGTTTTACGGTGAACAACTTAACTCGTTCTGGATTCTTTGAGCTAATTTTTGCCCCTCAGGATGATGTATATTTGCCTCTACACGCCCCCATAATTGGCAAAGCCCTTTACGCAGGCGTGGCTCCTTTTTGATTGCAATTTGTGATAATTCTTCTGCTCGGTCGAGATTTTCTGTATATATATACCCCTCGATAAAGGGTAGCCACTCAAAAGCATCGACTGGGGTATACCCTTGTGATTTTGCTTCATCTGCCAAACGGACGACCTCATCCCAATCACCGCGTTGACGGGCTAACTCGGCTTTTGTTGAGTAATAGCACCACTCATGTACTGGCTCTTTGCCAAATAGCGAGGCGGGGACAGTAGCAGATTCTGCCTCTGTAAGAATGCGAGAAGGATCAGAAAGAAAAATGGCATCAGTCAGAAAATCACTTTCTCGATTATAGGTTCTTGCGTTAGCATAAACAGAATCCAAAACGCGCAGGCAGCCTTTTTCAGGGGCATAGATGACAATGGCAGCAGAGGTTGAGCCTTCAAACCTGACTGTTCGATAAGGGACTTTGATCGGTATGTCTGGCTCCAACGCGGGCAGAGTATAGCCGCCCAGTCGTTTTATGGTGTTGACGAAAGCATAGGGGAGCAGGTCACCTGCCTGATAGTTTGGTGCGTAAATCCAATTTAGGGGAGCGGTAAAAGATTGATCGCTTTCCGAGTCCATTGGGAGTTTATGGGTAATGAGAGCTGTGCCCTCTTCCATCGCGGGGATACGCCAGGAAAGTTGCCATGCTAAATTACGTTGTTTTTCCCAATCTCGCCGAAAATCATTTGCGCTGAGAAATTGCTGCCCAACTGCAAGAGCAAGAATCCCGCTCAAGATGAGATTGCGCCATTTTTTATTCTTAACCAATAATTCCAGCAGACCCGCGATGAGCAATGCCGAAGCAAACATGATTGAAATGGTTAAGCGGTCAAAGGTGCTGCCGATTTTTAGCGGCAATCCTGCCAAAAATGATGGGATGCGTCCAAGTAATAATCCCGCCAAACCAAGGAGAATGGCTTGGGATGCCCAAATATGTCTTTTGGCGGTATCTGCCAAATTCAGGTTTTGACGGTAGATGATAAGGAGAATAAATGTAAAGATAACGAGAGCAAGCCCAAGGATCGAGGTCGGTGCGGTGGGAGAATCCCAAAAATTGGATATGAATTGAACCCAGACCATCCAAATGGATTTGTAGAGCAGATCCCAAATCCCTAAAAGGAGATCGGCGAATACGCTCGTGGATTTTGAATTTGCTTCCACGCTATAAGAGTTGTACCCACCCCGAGTGTAGTAATAGGCGAGCCAGCCCGCGTTTGCCAGCCAGAGCGCGAGGTAGGGGAGCCAGCGTTTTGTGGTCTCTTTTGCCCGCATCCAGAAATTTGGCGTTCTTTCACCGAGCATAAAAAAGATGATTAGAAAACGCAGCGGTTCCATGCTGACGAAATATTCGGTGGGGAAAAGGCCCCAAAAGAGAAGTAGCAGAGCGAGAAGCGTTTTGTGGTTTTTATTTCTGCGAACTGCCTGTGCAGTTAACCCAAAAGAGAGCAAATAGGCGATCAGTGAGACCCATTCCTGATTGATATGGGTGAACGCAACCCATTGTTGGCTGTAGCCAGGATAGAGGAGGAAGAGCAGGCTGACGGCGAAATTTTGGCTTTTATGATTTTCCCAAATTTGGTTGAGTGCCCACCACGCAGCGATGACGCTGAGAAATCGGATAACCAACCCGAAGGCTTGCCAGACGATGGGGATGGGTGGAAAGATGCTCGTTGTGAGAAGAAAGATGGGGGCAATAAAAGGGCGAAAGGGTTCAAAAGCAGGAATGAACTCTGCAGGTCCGAGAAATTCGCCGATCCACGCGAAGGGCCAATCGTCCCAGTAGAATCCGAGCCAGGGAATGAGAAGTCCGTAAGCGAGAATGGTGAGCAGAGCAAAAAGAGCTGGGATGGAATTTTTCGTGAACTTTAGCATAGTTTCTATTGCGTATTTCGTGTTGCGTAATGATTTTTATTGCGAGATTAAAGTTTGAAAAAGGAAATTTGCGTTTTATCGTCTAAAGTCTTAGGTCTAAAATCTGAAGTCTAAGAACTTTTCAATTATACTTTGACTTATGTATCCTGTCCCTGCAAAAGAAATACGACGAGAAATTGTGATCGGTGGTTCGCGCTTTATCGCGACTTTGGCTCCTGTTTTTAGTGTGGATGAAGCGAAGGCCTTTATTGCGCGAGTTAAAAGAGAATTTGATGATGCTACGCATAATGTCCCTGCGTTTTTGATTGGGGGCGGGAAGTCTGTTACAGCACACGCATCTGATGATGGCGAGCCTTCAGGAACAGCAGGGAGGCCGGCTCTGGCTGTCTTACGTGGAAGTGGTTTGGGGGATGTGGCGTTGGTCGTAACGCGTTATTATGGCGGCACCAAGTTGGGGACAGGTGGTCTGGTGAAGGCGTATACGCAAGCCGCACAGGCGGTTGTTTTGGCTGTCCCACGTGCGCAAAAGGTGATGGCGCATACTGCATTGCTTGCTGTACCATATTCTCTACTGGAACAAACCCGACTCTTGGTGAAAGGAAAAGGTGGAGAAATCCTTGATGAAGAGTTCGCGGCAGACGTGATGATGACGATTCGTTTTCCCGTAGAAAAATTTGATGATTTTGAAGAAGGTTTGCAAGAACTTTCTGCGGGAAAATTAAGCGCAGAGATCATGGAAACAGGTGAAATCTTATTAAAAATTGGCTCTTCGTGAATTTTGGGGTGAATTTCCTGCAGTTTTTCTCCTTTTCCCCTTTTTCTCCGTGAACTTTGTGGTAAAAATATACTTTCTATTCGGCGGGTTCATGTTGCCCATCAAATTAAGATAGAGGTAAAGAAATATGTTCAAACTATTCAAGAAAAAACAAGATAAATTCATTCTCTTGCTCATTGAGCAAGCCTCCCTTACCTTTAAGGGTGTTGAGACCTTGCAAAAATATATGGACTTGCATACTCATGCTTTAGCAGAACAATTAACACAAATTGAAAAAGAAGCAGATGAGGTACGCAGAATTTTGATTGCTGAGTTGAACAAGTCTTTTGTTACGCCGATTGATCGCGAAGATATTTTCGCGCTTTCTCGCTCTATTGATGACGTTGTAGATTATGCCTATAGTACTGTTAGCGAAATGGATGTATTAAAGGTGGAGCCAACGACTTTTATGGTGCGAATGACTTCGCATCTGAAAAATGCCACTTATGAACTCTATATGGCAATGCAACGCCTGGAAGAACATCCTGCTGTAGCGGCAGAACATTCTCAGCGAGCAAAAGCCTTAGAATCACGCGTAGAGCGGGTTTATCGTGAGGCGATTGCCGATATTTTTAGCGGTCCTGAAGATGTGCATCATGTTTTTGAGATGCTCAAACGCCGCGAAGTTTTACGTCACCTCAGCAATGCTGCCGACCGTGTGGATGAAGCGGCGAACTTAATTGCGGATATTGTCGTTAAGACAAGCTAAGGAGCGCAGCATTATGATGACTCCTGTTTTGATCGTGATGATTGTATTTGCAGTCATCTTTGATTTTTTAAATGGTATCCATGATTCGAGTAATATCGTAGCGACGATGATTGCCTCACGCGCTTTTAAGCCGCGCGTGGCGTTAGGCATTACAGCTGTTGCGCACTTTATTGCCCCTTTCATCTTTGGCGTGGCAGTTGCGACGACCATTGGTCATGAAGTTGTTGCCGCCGAAGCAATTACGGTCAATGTGCTGATCGCTGCCCTGGCAAGTGCTATTGTCTGGAATCTCCTGACCTGGTTTTTAGGCATTCCAAGTAGCTCATCTCACGCGCTAATTGGCGGCATGATTGGTGCGGTGAGCATCGGTGCAGGCGTGTCAGCTATTGAATTAGCGGGTATGAACAAAATCTTGATTGCTCTCTTCATCTCTCCGGTTATTGGGTTGCTCTTGGGCTATATTTTTACTAAATTGGTTTTCTTCTTGGCGCGTGGCGCAACGCCGAAAATCAATTCTTTTTTCAGGCGTTCTCAAATCGTCTCGGCAGTTGCACTTTCTCTCAGCCATGGCACAAATGATGCGCAAAAAACGATGGGCATTATTACGCTGGGCTTGGTTGTTGCGGGTGTTATTCCTAGTTTTGAAGTTCCTTTATGGGTCATCACCGTCAGTGCAGCAGCAATCGCGCTTGGCACGGCAATGGGCGGGTGGAAGTTAATCAAAACACTTGGCTCCAAGTTTTATAAAATTCGCCCTGTGCATGGGTTTAGTTCGCAGCTCACCTCCGCATTCGTAATTTTGGGCGCATCAATTGTTGGTGGCCCTGTTAGCACCACGCAAGTTGTTAGTTCCTCGATTATGGGCGTTGGCTCTGCGGATCGCGTGAAGATGGTGCGCTGGGGTGTTGCAAAGGAGATTATGGTGGCTTGGCTGGTGACAATCCCCGCTACAGCCGCGCTAGCAGCAGGAATATTTTGGATAATGGAAAAAATTCTTTAGGATGAATTGCCTGTGCTGCACGTGTTTTGGGCTTGCTTCTATCTGAAAAACTTCAGATTGGAAGAAGAGTTAAATTCGTTAAAAAAAGAGGCCGCCAATTTTGGCGGTCTCTCTTGTTTTGGGCCTTTTGTTAATCTACAACATCAGCGCAATTGTTCACGAAAGTAAATGTGGGGTAATAAATCTTATCTGGCTTGAATACCACCACTTGTACCCAGCGTGGTGCAGGACCAGCTCCTTTATAAAGTGTCCAATCCACACTTATCGTTTTGGATCCAGCTTCTTCAAAGAAGAGCGTTTCTTTTAAAGTGTGATTCCCGTCACTTTGTTGAAATTGCGCAACGACGGTCATTCTTCCGCTAACGGTAATGGTTGCGTGAATATTCCAGTGAACGTTTGTGGGGCAACCAAGATCTGGTTCTCTGTCAAGAGAGTAGACAACGGATGTGATCCCGTACTCAAGGTCGCCCGGTTCGCCGACATTGACATTTACTGATACAGGGGCATTATATTGGCCAACACCAAAGATATAGCCCGAAGGAGATTTCATTTTCCATGCGCCCTCGTACACGCCAGTTTCTGATGGAGCGAGTAATTGGATTGGGAGTGTCATCGTTTCGCCGGGAGCAATTTCTTCGAAGAAATTATATTCTGCAGCTCCGCCTAGTATCTCTCCGCTCCAATAGATCAGTTTATATTCTTTATTCCAGGTGCAATTCCCATCATTTCTGATAGACCAGCTTTTGGTGAAATATTGACCAGTTTCTACCACTGTTCCATCTGGAATGGTTTCGCTAACAAAATTTCCCACTAAACATCCCTCTGGTGCAACACCAGGAAGTGATGTCTCTGTCGCGGTCGCGGTGAGGGTGGGTGTTGGCTCTTCTGATGTTTCAGGTGGTTCAGGTGTGGATGTACTTTCAGCCATTTGAGTAAAGCGAGCCTCAACGGTTTGTGCTGCTGCTGTTGAGACCATTTCTATCTCTTCCGCTGAAGAAGAGCCACATGCGCTCACGATGATGCTCAAGATAAAGCCAAGAGCGAGTATTTTCTTATTCATATTTTTTTCCTTTTGCCAGAATAGTTGTTTTTTGTCTGACGGAAGCTATTATACTGATTTTTCTTTTGCTGTATAGTCTATGAAAGAGGTTTAGAGTACTAAATTTATCATGTTGAAAACATGACCTGGACTGTATTTGAGATAATTTGTAGGTTACGTTACAAGCCCAAATTGGCGGATTAATGGGGAGATGTAGAAAATCTCGTTCCTCGTTTATTTAACGGAAGCAAGCCTATTGCACGTGCGAACCCCGTCATCCATCCCATTAAGGACAACTAAAATTAGCGCGTCCAAATTGTTGGTGATTGGGATCGTCGATGTAGATATCCATCCAATGAGAACCGGCAGCTCCTAAAAACCAATCTGTGCTAACCGATTTTGTGCCAGCCGATGCAAAAACCAAAGTGGGGTGATTGGCGTTGTCTGTAGCACCATCACTTCGTTTCCATTTATAGGTAACATCGCCTGCTCCATTTGTTGTGATGTCGGCATTGATGGTAAAGTGACCACAAGAACCTGATACCGTCAAATCTACACCTGTTACTGCAAAATCGGGATTTGCCACTTTGATCTGTACATAAAATTTAGCGAAAAGCACATTGGATGTGTTCTTGATTTGCCAGTTGCCTGTATAGGTTCCGGTTGTGGCTGGGGCGGTTAAATTGACAGAGATGTCTACCGTTGCTCCGGGGGCGACGTTTCCTGTTAGGGTCTGGGGAGATACCCCGCTCATTTGCTCGCCACCGTCAAAGACAAGAGCATAGCCCGTTGTCCAGGTGCAGGTTCCGATGTTTTTTACGCGCCATGTTTTTGTAAAGCCTTCTCCGGGGGAGTAAACTGTTCCATCTGGAACAGTTACATCTGTGATAAATTTGGCTTTATCGCAATTATCTTCTGTTGGCGTAATTGAAGGTAAGGTAGGTATTGCAGAGGGGGCTGTAGTGGGTGGCGAAAGTGGAGGGAGTGGCGTCTGAGTTGAATTGGTATTGTTGTTTAGGGCAATATTTGTTAATTGAACGGAAGCTGTTTCTGCTGCGGCTGTAAAGATAATATTGGGGTCATTTGTTTCTGGTTCGCTCGAGGGAAGGGTGCAGGCGAAGATGAAGAGAGTAATGAGGGCGAGTAAAGAGAGAAGTTTTGAGTTTTTGGACATAGAAGCCTCCTTGTATTTTATGAAATCTATGTAATTGTACATCATCAAGACAAATAAGCTTAGGCTTCAGGGGAAATAAAAAGAGACGCTCCAAAGAGCGTCTCCTAAAGTTTCGTGATTTTTTCCTAAACAGCGGCTTCAGGGTGTGCGCCTGCCATCCATAAGCCAAGTTGTTCACGAGTGGTGCCTTTGGCTTTTACAATGGTCACAATTTCGCCGCGGAACATAATTGCAATTCGGTCAGAAAGTGAAAGAATTTCATCCAGTTCGGCAGAGATGACGAGAACGCCCACACCTTCATCACGCATTTTGACGATTTCTTTATGGATATATTCAATGGAACCGACATCAAGCCCGCGTGTTGGCTGATTGGCGATCAAGACCTTTAGCGGACGACTAAACTCGCGGCCGACGATGACTTTTTGCTGGTTACCGCCAGATAGCGTGGAGGCGTTGACTTCAGGGCCTGGTGCACGCACATCGAAGCGTTGAATTAGCCCGTATGCGTTCTTAAGAATGGTTTGCTGGTCGCGAGTTAGCATTTGCCCTGCGTAGGGCTTTTGATAGTAGGTGTTAAGCACCATATTATCTGCTAAATCGTAGGGGAGTACCAGTCCGTGTTTATGGCGGTCTTCGGGGACATGCCCCATCCCATGCTCAACGAGATAGCGCGGTTTTTCAAAGGGAATTTCCTCGCCTGAAAGAAGAACGCTCCCAGAATCTGCACCACGTAAGCCAGTGATTGCTTCGATCAATTCGGTTTGTCCGTTGCCTTGAATACCGGCAATGCCTAAAATCTCGCCAGCGCGGACTTCAAAGGAGATGTCTTTAACAACTTCTACATCGCGTTCATCTGTGATGCTAAGGCGTGCAACTTCAAGAACTACGTTCGTTGGTTTAGCAGGTTCTTTTGCAACTTCAAGAAGTACATCGCGTCCGACCATCATCGTAGCAAGACCTTGTTGATCGGTTTCTTTAGGGGAGGTATGTCCAACAACTTTTCCACGTCGCATTACGGTTACACGATCTGCGACATTGAGAATCTCTTTGAGTTTATGGGTAATAAAGATAATCGAAACACCCATCTCTGTGAGTTGGCGCATCACAACAAAGAGATCTTCGGCTTCTTGTGGCGTTAGAACGGCTGTTGGCTCGTCAAGGACGAGGATATTGGCTTTGCGATAGAGTGCTTTCAGAATTTCAACACGCTGCTGTACACCAACGGGGAGATTTTCAACGATCGCGTCTGGATCTACTTCGAGTCCGTAAGCTTGCGAGATTTCTATGATCTCACGGCGTGCACGAGCTAAGTCAAGGCTGGTGCCTTTGGTCACTTCTGCTCCGAGAATCATATTTTCGACTACGCTGAAAACTGGAACAAGCATAAAGTGCTGATGCACCATACCAATCCCGTAGTTGATTGCATCGCTGGGGCCATTAATCTCAACCAACTTATTGTCAATGAAGAACTCACCTTCATCTTGAGCGTAAAGACCATAGACGACGTTCATCAAAGTTGATTTTCCTGCGCCGTTTTCGCCGAGCAAGGCGTGAATCTCACCTTTGCGCAAGTCAAAACTGACATTGTCGTTAGCGAGAACGCCAGGGAATTGTTTGGTCACATTGCGGATTTCAAGGGCCAGATTTTCTTCTGTCATGGCTTACTCCTTGTCGTAGGGGACGCCATCTGCTGCGGGGACGTGGGTACGTCCAACAAAGCCAGATAAGACGACAATAGTCAAAACATAAGGCAGCATCCCGATAAATTGATGCGCTATTTTGATGTCTGCAAATTGGAGCTGGGTTTGCATCGCGTTCGCAAAGCCAAAGAGCAGCGCGGCTCCCCATGCACCGAATGGAGTGAACTTACCAAAAATCATCACTGCCAAAGCCACAAATCCACGCCCGTTAGTCATTGCTCGTTCAAATGAGCCGACTGCTTCCAGCGTCAGGAATGCGCCTGCGAGACCGGCAATTGCACCGCCTAAAATTACATTTACATAGCGTACTTTGTACACATCTACGCCGAGCGTATCTGCTGCACGCGGATGTTCTCCAACGGCTCGTGTGCGCAGTCCCCATTTGGTGTGGAAGAGGACATAATGGACGACGAAGACGAGGATGAAGGTCGCGTAGGTGATGGGGGGATTGTTGAAGAGCGCAGGCCCGATAATGGGAATATCAGCCAACGGACCGAGCGGGATGGGAAGTAGCTTCCCTTTAGTGGTCAGCCCGACCTGATAAAAGTATCCCGTTAAACCGAGTGCGAGAATGTTGATCACAGTCCCGCCGATGATCTGATCCATTTTCAGGGTTACGGACATATAGGCGAGTAGCAAGCCAAAGAGCGCACCGGTGAGAATAGCCGCGAAAACGGCAAAGAGGAGATTGCCTGTCCACACATTCGCGAGAAATCCGACAAAGGCACCGAGGAGCATTTGTCCCTCGATCCCGATGTTGATCACCGCGGAGCGTTCCCCTAATAAGCCGCATAAAGCTCCCAAAACGAGTGGGGTAGCCTGACGAATAGTCGAAGCAAGAACAGCTTCGGTAACTCGAGCATTAAGGATATATTGCCAGATGGTAATCCCAACAACGGCGAGAATAATAAAAATCGTCGTGCCCCATTGCTTGGTAAATTGCCTCCATGGGGAAAGAGGGGTGGGGAGAGTTGTTGTATTTTGCATAAGAGGCTCCCTATTGTCCCCAGCCGCTGAGTGTGATTTTTTCACCATCATCAGCTTTGGCACGGATTAGTTTGCGAACGATCATATCGGCGGTGACGAAGAAGAGCATCAGGGCTTGGATGACATCGGTGATCTCTTTGGCAACGCCGGCGTTGAATTGCATGGTGCTGGCTCCAGCTTTCATCGCACCGATCAGTATTGCGGCGGGGATGATGCCAAAGGGATGCGTTTTGCCTAGCAAGGCGATGGTAATGCCGTCAAACCCAATCCCGGCATTGAAGCCTGGTTGGTAGCGCCCAACGATACCGAGTGTTTCGATGCTGCCACCAACGCCTGCCAGAAAACCACTGATGATCATGGTTAGGATGACGGTAAAAGCGACGCGCATCCCAGCGTATTTTGCGGCGTGGGGGCTAAGACCAACAGTACGGATTTCAAATCCGAGCGTTGTGCGCCAGAGTAACCACCAAACAAGACCCGCTGCGAGTACTGCTAAAAAGAAACCAACGGGTATTTCGCCTATAGAGGGGATACGAGCACTATCCAAAATTTCTGGCGTACGAGCAATAATATTGCCTTCAGCTGTGTCCTTAAGGGGGCCGTCAGCGAAGTAGTCCGTCATATTGATCGCGACATAGTTAAGCATGATGGTTGTGATGACCTCATGCGCGCCCGTGTAAGCTTTGAGTGCACCAGGGATGGCTGCAAATAATGCGCCTGCTGCTGCGCCAATGAGAAGGGCGAGTGTTGCGTGCAAGAATGGCGGTAGTCCCGTAATCATAAAGCCTGCTGCGGCTGAGGCTAAAGCACCAAAGAGCAATTGTCCCTGTGCGCCAATGTTGAAAAGCCCAGCTTTAAAGGCGAAAGCTACTGCCAGCCCACTAAAGATGAGCGGTGTAGCTTTTGCAAGGGTACGACCAAAGGCTCTCATGCTGCCAAACGAACCTTCAATAAGTGCTGAATAAGCACTAAAGGGATTTGCGCCTGAAATAGCGAGAAGAATCGCGCCGATAATGAGTGCTAATAGCACTGCCGCCAGCGGAATCATGATAACTCGCCATAAAGCACCTAACCTGTCCATAATGGATTGGCTGTCCTCTTTAGGAGTTTGTTGATCATCCATATAAATTTACCTTCGATAATAGTGGAATACTCGAACCTGAATTTTACCGTGCTTTGGGGAGAGCGTAAAGCGAACTAAGCGTTTTTTACAGGATTACTCAAAACGCCCAAACCTTCAATATCTACTTCAACGACATCGCCATCAGCCAACGCACCAACACCAGCTGGCGTGCCAGTATAGATTAAGTCACCAGCTTCGAGGGTCATCACTGAGGAGATAAAGGCGATAATTGTTCCGACGCTGAAGACCATGTCGTGCGTGGATGCCATTTGCCGCATTTGTCCGTTTACGCGACAGGTGACGACGGCGTCGGCAGGATTGAATTCTGTATCGATCCAGGGGCCGAAAGGGGCGAAAGTGTCGAAGCCTTTCCCACGCGTCCATAAACGGTCAGCACGTTGGAGGTCACGAGCGGTGACATCGTTTCCGATGCTGTAGCCAAGAATATGTTCTTTGGCATCTTCAGCAATGATATTGCGTCCGCGTTTACCGATCACAGCAACAAGCTCTGCTTCATGCTCCACTTGTTGGGATTGGTGCGGTAGGATAATTGCATCGTTGGGGTTGAGAAGGGCAGAGGGAGGCTTGTGAAAAATTAGCGGTAATTCGGAGACTTCAGCATTATGTTCTTTGGCGTGGGCGGCGTAGTTGCGTCCGACACAAAGAATTTTGCTGGGCTGGGATGGAGCAAGGAGCTTCGCTTCGGAGAGCGGGGTGACAGCATCAAGACGGCGAAATTCGCCAAAAAGGTCACCTTCGATATCACCGATCTTGTCATCGAGCAACCAGCCGTAGCGTGGAGACTTCTCTTCTGTTTGATAGCGTAGAAAACGCATGGGGTGTCCTCCAGGATAAATATAGGGTAAATGCACAAGGGAAAAACAAAGTTTTCAGCACTTAGATTTAATTGGCAAGTGCAATTTTCAAAAAAATGGAAGATAGAAATAAGTTGATATGTGATGTGAGATAAACCACATCTACGCTAAGAAAGCATTAAACAATTGCAAGCAATTTTGGGTGTAGAGCGTTCCTGTTTCTCATCTTCCAAATACTTCTGTAAATTCATCTTCTGATATTTGGTAAATAAGATATACATCTTCAATTGTATCAAGAGGTTGAAAATTATCACGTAGCCAGCGAAACTCATCTTCATCCCATATGCCAACTAATTCATTAGGAGACATAATAATAGTGCCGTAGCTTGGGCGCTTTGGTTGATATTTTGCTTCTGGGTGGGATTCCAGATAGCGATGGAGTTTGTCTTTTTCTTGATACCAATCTAGGTTTGAATCTATTAGGTATTTATATGTGTTTCGGCGATCCCATATTAACTCATTAAAATACTGAATATAATTTGGGTAGGACGATATAACAGATGTGGCTAGATAAATGGTTAATGCTAGCGTGATTATTTTAAAGCTTTTTCGTGTTGACGCCCAGCTGAGTATTATTGCGCCGCTGAAAATATATAAAAAAGGGAAAAGTACCAAATAGAATCTAATGCCTATTTGAGTTCGGAAGAGAAAATTGAAGTAAATAAAAAAGAAGGCGATAGGAATAAATAGAAAAACCTCGTTTCTCATAAAATCAAAGTCTTTTCGCTTACTTATATATAAAATAGCAGAAAGTATTATGAAAATTTGGGTGGCAATTGGAACTTTTAATAAAGAAGCGTAAATATAATAGCCACTAAAGCCCTCGCCAATCCGAATTTCTTCTAGCAAATAGATATTGCCATAGCCTGCACCTGTTCGTTCCCTTTCTTTTACCCAATCTAGCCCCTCTAAATATGGATAGGGTATTGGGACAGGTATAAAACCAATTTCCGAAAGATTTTCTTGAATTGATTGAAAAAGTTCAGAGCGGAAAGAGTAATCTTCTAATGGTGTAAACGTTCGATTAAAAAGAAAACCCAAGTTGATGATAATTAAACTAATAACCAGGATAAGAATTGCATATTTGAAACCTGTTTTTATATCTTTCCAGATAAGAAGATATTGCTTTTTGCGAAAGTGTGCTGTCCAAGTTGGAAAAACACGTATTAAGATAATGACTAGGAGGATAGGATATAAGTATATGCTTGTATATTTAGCTAATTGACTTATCCCTAAGACAATTGCGCTCAGAAAGAAGTTTTTCCAGGTTTTATGATTACAAAAACGCCAAAATGTATATAGGGTTAAGAGAATCATGCCGACAGCATACATATCGGTGGTTATAAGCCTCGAATGAGCTATGATATTAGGGTCAAGAATATAAAGCAACATGGCAAAGAATCCTGCGTATATGCCATATAAAGATTTAGCCCATTGATAAAGAAAATATGCAATCCCCATTGAAAAAAAGATAGTGATAACGCGCCCCAGTAAGAAGGGGTCTACCAAGTCAGGGCTTAGATAATGATTTATTATGAGGGGGATAACTTTTTTTGGGATCGCATTTAATGTAGAAAAAGGCATCTTGCTATCATCAAAACGAGATGAATCTAGTTTTAG
>JABGOQ010000133.1 GCA_018645405.1 Anaerolineae bacterium
TTTGTGAGATCCGCCCGTTCGATTTGTATATGGTGCTGAAGTCGATCACAAGGGGGCATTTGATAAATATCTCATCCAGGCCTTTGACGCCACTCAGATCCATTTCCGCCAGGATTGTTCCCCCCATCGATACTTGGCTGAAATTCGCATCCTCCACGCAGGCCCAGCGCAGATCAGCTTGACTAAGGTTGCTGGAGGCAAAATTGGTGCCCCGCAAGTTCGCTCCGGTGAGTTTTGTGTTCGTCAGTTGAGTCTGAATGACATCTGTTTCCTGCAAATTCACTTCGCTCATATTCGCTCTACCGAAATTTGCCAGGTGAATTTCTGCTTTTTGTAGATTGGCCCCGGTCAGGTCAGCACTAAAGAAATAATTGGCTCGAATTTTTGCTTCTTCAAGGTTCGCATTGGTCATGCGGGCCCCAGTGAAGCCGCATGATTCAAGGTTGGCGTTGCTCAGGTTGGCTTCATGCAGGATAGCGTTATCCAATTTGGTGTTAGACAGATTGACCCATTTCAGGTTTGCTTCTGAAAGGTCTGCTCCCTTCAAATTGGCTTTCCGCATTTGTGTTTGTACAAGTTGTTCACCAAGTTCAACCTTGTAGAAGATCGCATTCTTCAGGTTTGCCCCGGGTAACTCGATTTCGTTCAATTCAGCTCCGCTCAGATCGGGGATCACATCCGGATTCTCTTCCCGCCACGCGTTCCAGGCATCTACCCCTTGCTTCAAGATTTCAACATGTTTTTGATCTGCCATATGCAAGCTCCTTTTCTCAGTTATGAATTAGGTCTAATCCCACCAGAACTCCCACCTTATGGCTTCAAGCAAATAACCTGCCAGTTCCTCGGGTGTGGTGAATTGCATCTGATACAGGTCAACGCAAAATTCTGATTGCTCAAAAGCCAGATGAAGAGCTTCTTCATTGGATTGTGGTTGTTTCTCCACCATGAGTTCCATGTATTTGAAGGCGAAGAAAATGATCCTGGCGCCATATCTCTCTTCCCAGCGCTTGAGTGTCACAAGCACCTCTTCATGATCGGGGACACAATCTATTGCTCCATAGGACCAGAAAGCTGGAACCTGCCAGGAATATGGTGTGGGGTAAAAGGCAATAAGATTTTGTTCTTGAAGTTCTATCGATGGAACGTCAGGATCCCTGTTGTTTTCCGGTATTTCTACATCGCCATAGTAATCACCTTCAGCGATCATTTTTTCTCGATTGCTAAGGTCTGAGCTTATCGTTTCATGAAATCTGTCTTCGTCATATTCAATGGCTTTTTGGATGATTTCATCTGGAGATGGATCACTCAAGTAGAGAGATTCCTGGGGCTCATCAGAAGAAACAGATATCTGGCTTTCTATTGCAAATGTATTTTCATCGATATGGATAACTTTGTTCACCGCAGCAAAGGCGGGATAATAGCCGATCTCGGGTAGTACCTTTACCAATTTCTGCCAAGCTTCTATATTTCCCCTTGCTTCGATCTCAATCCCATAGATGACCTGGCCATAGAGCCGAAGTAGTTTGCCAAACTTTAAATAGGGAATTTCTTCCTTTTCGAGGAAATCGAGAAGTGTTTTGGGGACATTTGGGTCTTCAGGGATGGGCTCAGGGCGTTTGGGTGGGCTATAAGGATGTGTCAGTTTAGTTGGTTTAGCCCCCGAGTTGTTTTGCCCGCTTTGCACACCACGCTCGGGTTGTTTGCTGAAGAACTTTATTAAAATAAAGATTATTACAACAAAGAAATAGATGATGACAAACCCGTCCATAATATGCCCTTGAAAGCAGTGACTTCAAAAACAGAACGTACGTTCTGTTTTGTATTATACACGATTTATCGATAAGCCCCGCTTGGTGATAGGAATCAGTGTTCAGGTTTTCGGTGAACAGAAACTCATAGAGAAGGAGGGCGAACAACCACCCGAAAACCGAAGCTGTAGTCACGGCTGTACGGATTTCTCTTTGGTGCACTCTGGTTTACGAAGATATTTAATCATCGTTTGCCATGGCTTGGTGAAATCTATTGGTGATAATGGCACATTTTCAGCATCCCCATTTATGGAAAAGGGCTATGATTTTTTATCTGGTACATACTCCAAAATCTCATCTACACTCACATCAAAGAGCTTGCATAAATTCTCAAGCACATCGAAGGAAATCCGCGAACCCTCGCCTTTTGAAAGTCTCAGGGCTGTTCGATAGGCTACATTCCCCTTGCGGAATAAATCAGTCGCGTTCATATTGTTTTTTTCTAAAAGCTGAGGTATTTTTATCTTAATCACAATGAATCTCCTACGTTTTGCCTTATTTTCCTCTCAGGGAGCTAGAAAAACCCTCTTGACAAAGCATGGGTGACTGCATTAGGCTGCATGTTGTCAAGTGCGCTCGCTCTTGATATTCTTTCAGTAGTAAATTGCTCATAACAATTTACTACTGTCTTTTTATAGAACTATTGCTAGACAGCAACAGTATTATAGTGCATTCAGTTGAGTGTCAATATATTTGGTCTAAAGAAGGGAATGAATGACACCTTTCTTTTTTTGTTTAAGTAGAGAAAATGAGTTTTCCAAAATAGAATCGGAGGTAACTCATTATGTTACAAAAAAAAGTTGTTGAATCCTTTTGCATTTCTCTTGAAGCACTAGGTCGTGCAGAGCGTACTCTTGAAGCAAATAGGGAGCGCCTAGGTGGTTTGCAGAAATTCTTGACCAAGCAAGGGGTTGTTGAGATTGAGCATATAAGCCCAGAATTATTGGATGCTTATATCTCATCAAGCTATCGTAAAGGTTTATCCACATTCACGGTTGCTGGTCGTGTGCAGGTTATAAAAACCTTTTTCAATTGGAGTGTGAAACGGAGATATATAAAAACCTCGCCAGCATCTCATTTGAAAAAACCTCTTTTAAACTATAGCGCAAAAAATAGAGCTATGCGTCAGGAGGATTTAGAGAAGATGATTTTGTTTGCGTGTAAAAGAAACAACCTGATGGTAGAAGTAATGCTTATGCTTTTTGCAGACACAGGCTGTCGATCAGGTGAACTTTGCGGAATGAATAAAGAGGATATTGATTTTGTAAAAAAAGAAGTTTGGGTCACTGGAAAAACAGGAGAGCGTTTATTAGACTTTACCTTTAAAACTGTTATCAAACTGGGAGTTTATACTGAAGCGAGAGGAAAGATGGACTTATCTACACGATCTCTTTTTGTTAATTCTGATGGGAAAAGAATTAATCCCCGGCAAATTTATGGTCGTTTTCGAGCAATTGCAAAGGAGTTGAAAATAAAGCGATTTAATCCTCAGTCAATTCGACATCGTGTCGGTCAGGGTTGGCTAGATCAGGGTGCTAATTTAGAAACAGTAAGGCAAAAATTAGGGCATAAAGACATACAAACTACTGCTCTTTTTTACTCCCATCAAGATAGAGAGAGGTTAAAGATAGCGTCACAAAAATTTTGTCTTGTGAAGAACATGTAGAGCAAGGATTATCTGACGCTTTTTTAGCAGGTAAACGGAGTTTATCGATTAAACACCTGTCTGTGGATCAGGATGTCGCGGGTTCGAGCCCCGTCAGCCACCCTTAGAAATAACCGTAAATGACGTCTAATACGTCTATTGTATCCATAAAATCTATGTTGGTTGCAGCACGGTTGCAGCAGCGAAAAGACAAGCTAATGCTTATAAGTGCACCTCTTGGGTGCTTTAAATACGCAAAGGATGTAGTTGTTTTCCAGCTCTTGATACTACTGAGTGATTGAATATCGTGATTATTTGCATCCACCAACCAACTAGTATAAAGAACAAGAGAGGTATCTCCCTGTTGAGAATCAAGCAAATTCAAATACAAGGAGATACCTCATGGTACAACAAAAGATATCAAGAAAATTAGCCCAAGTCAAGAAAGGCACATTACATGTGGGGGTAGATCTAGGATCTGAAAACAATGTGGCAGATGTAATCAATGAGTATGCAGAGAGATTAGATCGATTTAGCTTTCCAAACGATCGAGATGGGTATGAATATTTTCAGCGCCGAATTGAGAAGCAGAAACAACAACATAAGGCACCGGAAGTATTGGTAGCGATGGAACCGACGAATTATCTATGGATGCTATTGGCGACTGTGCTAGAACAAAAGGGGATTACGTACCGGTTGGTGAATGCTTACACGGTCAAGAAACATCGCGAGGGGGATCAATTGGATCGCTCGAAGGATGATCCTCGAGATGCATTCACGATAGCAGATCTCTCACGTACGGGAAAATGCACAGAAACACAACTGCAGCATGGCGCCTATGCCGAGTTGCGTCAATTCGTTTCATTGTACTATCGTCTGAAGCGGCAGATCCGTAGAGAGAAGCAGCATATCTGGCATGCGGCTGGACAACTCTTTCCCGAGCTGCCCAGGATATTCAAGAACATTACTGGGGAGACAGCCAAGGCCATGCTCATCACCCAGGCCGCAGCTGTTGAAATTCGAAAGATACCTGAAGAAGAGTTTATCACTAAGGTACGGATTGGATTTGATGGAAATCGTTTGTATGTTTCTCGTTTGCGAGCAGCCCATCGCCTAGCAATGGGCTCAGTAGGGGTGAAATATGGAGTACAGGCGCTGCAATTAGCCCTAAAACTGCATATAGAAAGCCTGAATCAACACCTGAACCAAGAAAAACAGCTTCGTAGTGCCCTGGAGCTTTGTTTTTTATCTTTGCCTGAAGCCAATTCCTTGCTGTCTGTCAATGGGATTAACATCCTGACAGGAGCAACTATTCTGGCCGAGATCGGTGATCCCAAACGCTTTCGTCATGCCGGGCAACTGGTCAAATTAGCAGGTATCCAGCCCACACCCAACAGATCTGGACGCAAGCAGAGGAGTGCCACCCCAATGTCTCACCAAGGCCGACCTCGCCTTCGTTCTGCGCTCTACATGACTTGTTTACGCTTGATCCGAGTAGATCGGCGATTTTCTGTCCTCTATCAACGTCTTCAGGGTCGGGAGAAAAATCCCCTGACCAAAATGCAGGCTTTGGGTGCCCTGATGAACAAACTTCTGCATATCTTATGGGCCTTGATGAAGCAGAAAACCCAATACAAACCTTTGGATGCTGGCCTGACTGAAACCTAGCCCGACTAGGCAGTTTGTTTGGACACCATCTTGTAATATTTGTGGTTGGCTTTCTGGGGACACCGGTTTTCCTACTTGAGGCATATAACGACCTCGTGAATCAGCATGGTTGCCCCGGCTGCTTGTTGCATATCGAATAAAGTATGTTGAGGCCATTGCGGACCTCGGATGAACTAGTTTGAACTCAAGATTTCCAGCCTGGGGCTTGTTCCTCCCTCTTGCCAACCACGATCTTTACCATCCATACTGCCAGTTAGTTGCTTTTGGATATGACTCTCTTCGTTCTGCTAAAATCATTTGGTGGCAGAATTCAGTTCACATCGTCTTGGGAGAGCTTGACTTGTTCTTTATAGTATGCTGATTCGAAGTTGGCAAGAAGCGCATCCACTCGTTATTTTATTGTCTATATAGTCTACAGAGTTAGCGAAAACAACGTAAGAATTTCCATTCTGTCTATTTTATCCATAGTTTCTATGGGATATGCTCGCAAAGTGCTCGCAGAATGAACTAACATCAACTTGATTAGTGATTGATAAAATTGCTGTGTTTTCAGGAAATCCTCATTCAAGTTGAATGGGGATTTTTACAATTTGAGACTCCTGCTTGACTCTTACCATTCCCCATGCTTTAATGACTCGACTCGAGAAGTAATATGCTAAAAAGGGGGAAACTATGGGAGCAAAATGACATATTCTGCAAACAAATGCAATTTACGCTATAATTCTCTTGATTACCAATCACTTCTATTCATTAATGCACACTCAATAAACGGAGTTTTCAATAAATGAGTCAACCACTCATCCCCGCTCAGAGGCGAGCGCGTATTCGAGAATATCTTGAAGACCGTAAATTTGTACGCATTCCCGATTTGAGCGCAATGCTGGATGTTTCAGAAGCGACCATTCGGCGCGATCTTGAGCGGCTCGAGAAACGGGGAGACTTGGAGCGGACGCACGGGGGCGCAATTCGCAACCAACGAGTAAGCCTTGAAGAAGATTACGCGCAACGAACCCAGCAATTTCCAGACGAAAAACGCTGGATTGGTGCATTAGCCGCCTCGATGATCGAAGATGGTGATGTTGTTTTTATTAATAGTGGCACAACCAGCACCGAATTGATTCGTCATATTTCTCCCAATCCAAATATCACGGTGATAACCAATAATTTAGTTGCGGCTTTAGAAGTGGGCGCAAGCGACCTTAACCTTATCGTACTTGGTGGGGCTTTTCAGTCCATATCTAACTCAGTTGGGGGACGTTTTGCGATGGAAAACCTTGAACGCATCTATGCAGATAAGGCTTTTATTAGCGTGGACGGTATCAGCTTTAAATATGGCTGCACCTTCCCCACCAGCGAAGAAGCGGAAGTGGCGCGCCGCATGATAGAGCGCACGCGTGGTCCCATTACTGTGGTCGCCGACCAAGCCAAGTGGGGGATGGTCTCTAATTTTGAAGTGCTTCGCGTTGACCAAATTGACCGTCTGATTATTGATGAGGGTTTGGATGAAAATACCCGCGTTGCTCTGGATGAGCGTGGGGCAGAGGTCTTTTACGCTAAGGAATTGGAATTATAGATGATAGCGGCGGTTGAGTAGCGGAGGCACAGCGTTTTCGTGCCGTAGCGTATCGAAACCAGAGCGGGTTTATGAGAAAAATACCCTTGTTATTAACCCGCTCTGATTGCGATACGGGTGACGGTAGTGCTGTCGCCCTACTCAATCGCCGCTATCATCATGGTTTTGAACAGTCACTTAAAATCTTTCTCCGTGAAATCCGTGTACAAAAAATAAAAGAGGCATAAGAAATGAAAGATCAAGCGCAAGTTGTTATCGTTGGCGGCGGCATCTTTGGTGTCAATATCGCTTACCATCTAGCCAAATTGGGTTGGACAGATGTCATCCTGCTTGAGAAAGACGAAATAGCCAGCGGAGCTACTGCTCACGCAGCAGGTTTGGTAACGCAGTTTGCCACTTCAGAAATCTTGATGCAATTCAGAAAATATAGCATTGAGCTATATAGCGAATTGGGTCTTTTTGACCATGTAGGCAGCCTGCGAGTTGCTTCCAGCGAAGTACAACTCAAAGAATTAGAGCGTAGCATTAGCAAAGCCCGCGCAATCGGCATGGATGTAGAAGTAATCTCACCCGAAGAAGCGGTGAAAATCACGCCCTTTATCAGCCCGAAAGACCTTTATGGCGCGGTATACCTTCCCCAAGATGGGCATCTTGACCCTTATATCACCACCACGACTATGGCGCGGCACGTCAAAGAAATGGGTGTGACCATAAAAACGGGTGTGCGCGTAACGGGGATTGAATTATCCGCCGATGGCGCGGTGACACAAGTGAATACAGATCACGGGTCAATAAAAACCGAACTTGTAGTCAACGCGGCTGGGATTTGGGGACCGCGCGTCGCGGCAATGGTTGGGGTACAAATCCCAACCACACCGGTTGACCATCAACATATTGCCCTAAAAGCGATTCCCAGGCACGAATTCGCTCACAAAACACCCTGCCTACGCGACCCGGACAATTTGGTTTATATGCGTGAAGAAGCTGGCGGATTGGTCATTGGCGGCTACGAATATAATCCACGCGCTCGCTGGCTGGATGGTGTCCCCTGGTCTCATGGTGGACGAACCCTCCCCGCCGATTTCGATCTTTTTGACCCCTTGATGGATGGCGCGATTCGCCGTATCCCATTCTTGGAGCAGGCAGAAGTTGTTTCCCTAATTTGTCATCCCGGAGCATACACCCCAGATTGTTATCCCATCCTTGGACCACTGCCTGGCGCACGCGGATTATGGATGGCGGCTGGCATGTCCCTAAACGGATTCGGCGGTGCTGGGGGCATGGGTAAACTCATGGCTGAATGGATCGTGACCGGAGAACCTTCTCTGGATGTGTATAGCTTCCGCGCGACACGTTTCGGGAATTATTTTGACAGCCCCACCTATGCTGCAGAGCGCACCAAAGAAAGTGTCCGCTATTATTACCGTTTGAAATTCCCCAACGACGAGAGAGAGTTAGCAAGACCCCATCGGCTTAGCCCTGTCCATTCACGTTTACAGGAGCAAGGTGCTGTTTTCGGTGAAAAATTTGGCTGGGAACGAGTCAATTATTTCAAACCTGGCAGAGCATGGAAACGTGCCGGTGCCGATCAACACGAGTGGGGCTGGGGAAAACCACCCTATTTCGAGCGCGTTGGACAGGAACATCAGGCGGTGCGAGAACGAGTCGCGCTCTTCGACTTAAGCTCATTCGGCAAAATCGAAGTCAGCGATGCCGGTGCATTGACCCTATTACAACGTCTAGCAGATAGCGATTTGGATAAAGCTGTGGGCAGTGTGATCTACACGCAATTTCTGAACCAGAATGGGGGCGTTATCGCAGACCTGACGATCACTCGGCTGGCAGAAGATCGCTTCCGCGTGGTCACAGGCTCTTCCTTCATCGCCAATGATTTAGCTTGGATTAAGATGCACATCCAGCCCGATGATGATGATGTGGAAATCCGCGACATCACCCTCGATTTGGCTTGCTTGGCGTTATGGGGACCAAAAGCACGCAAAGTTTTAGCTGAAGTGTCGGCAGATGATGTTTCAAATCAAGCCTTCCCTTATTTGCACTCCACAACTATTACTATTCGTGGGGCAGAAGTTCTCGCTCAACGAGTTAGCTATGTCGGCGAATTAGGATGGGAACTTTACGTTTCACCCGAGAGAGCCGTACAAGTTTGGGATGCGCTGATGGCTGCGGGGCAGGCGCACGAAATCGAAGTGGGTGGCTATAAAGCCCTCGACTCCTTACGTCTGGAAAAAGGCTATCGTTACTATACCGCCGATGTCACCCCCTTGGAGAATCCCTATGAAGCCGGGCTGGGCTTCTGCGTAAAACTGAATAAAGGCGATTTCTTGGGAAAGGAAGCACTTCTCAAAGCCAAAGAGGCAGGGATTGACAAAAAACTCTGTACGCTAACCCTAGATGGGGATGGATTTATTCCCATTTATGGCGGAGAAGCAATTACGCTGGAGAATAAAGTTGTCTCACGGGTACGCAGTGGAGGGTATGGCTATACCCTAAAGAAAAATATAATTTTAGCTTACCTCCCCTCAGAACTTGCTAAAACTGGTAACCGCTTCCAAGTCGAAGTATTCGATGAGCGCATTGGAGCAGAAGTAACTCCAGTCGTGTTATATGACTCAAAGAACGAAAAAATACGAGCGTAAATTCAGGAAAAACTCCATGAAAACACTAGCGACACTTCTTACTCAAGAACAAGTTCAACGCACCCACAAAGCTTCTCTTGAAGTTCTTTCAGAAGTCGGGATGATTGTACGAAACGACAAAGCACTTGCTATTTTTGTTAAAAATGGTTGCGAAGTTGATTCAGAAACACTTCTGGTTAAGTTCCCCGCCTCTATCGTTGAACATTTTCGCAAGATGATGCCCCCCACATTTACCTTCCGGGGGCGCGACCCACAATTTGACCGCACAATCCCAGATGATAGTCCCGTGATCATTACGGCCAGTTCTACTCCCGACATCATAGATCCCGTAACAGGGGAAAAGCGACGCTCTACCTCAGATGATATTGCCCGCATCGCTCACCTGATCAACGAATTGCCTGGATATGATGTTTTTTCAATATCGACTTTGGCTGATGATGCCCCACCTGACCAATTCACGATCTCACGTCTTTATCCCGCCCTGAAAAATTGCTTGAAACCAATCCGCAGTACAGCTACGGATATCGAAGATGTTAAAAAAGTACTGCGCTTGGGCAGCCTCATTGCAGGTAGCGATGAAGCCTACAGAGAACGCCCTTTCATTACACATCATTTTTGCCCCGTTGTCTCTCCGCTAACTTTCGACCACGATTCAACCGAAATGCTCATCTACTTCGTTGAGCAGGGATTGCCCGTATACCCCAGTATTGTGCCCAATGGCGGGCTGACTTCTCCGATGACTCTGGCAGGAACATTGGTACAAGGAAATGCCGAATTCCTGGCAGCGGCTGTACTCATGCAAATGATTCGTCCCAATACGCCATTAATTTATAGCACTTTGCCCACGATGGCAGATTTACGCACAGGTGCTTACGCTTCTGGTGGTATTGAATGCGGTATGCTCCAAATGGCTTGTGCCCAGATGTCGCATTACTATGATGTCCCTAGCGGCGGGTATATTGGGCTGACAAATTCTAAAATTAATGATGCCCAATCTGGCTACGAGACAGGATTATCAACAATGGGCGGTCTCCTTGCTGGAGCAGATATGTTCAATATGGGCGGCTTGCTTGATGCGTTAATGGCATTCGATTTTGCCAAAGCCGTCATTGATGATGAAATTGCCCAGATGCTGAAACGCGTCAAACGCGGATTTGAATTTAGCGATAAAAAATTGGCACTTGATGTGATCGCGAAGGTGGGACCAGGCGGTGCTTTCCTGTCAAATCCTCACACCGTTAAATTTATGAGAACTGGAGCACTATTGCCAAAAATAGCAGATCGAAATGCTCACGGTGATTGGGTAAAAAAAGGTTCGCACAATACCCACGACCGAGCCTTGCTACAGGCACGTGAGATTTTGGGGCGCGAAAACATAGCCCTTTTCTCGCCAGAAATTGAAAAGAAGATTCGTACAGAATTTGATAATTTGGTTGCTGGAGATTTGAAACTTCCAGAAGGATGGTAAACCTGAAGGGGGATAGAAAGCTGGGAACCGCGCGCGATTTGGGCTTGGTTGCCATTTAACGGGCGAAGATGCGGGGGTGAGTTTTTTTGCAAAATGCTCCCCATAAACCGCCTCTGCAAAGTATGGACAATGAGAAAGTAATGCTACCAGCGTGACCTACATTCTTCCCACCGTAGGTCACGCTTTCAACGTGACACTCACCTCAGCAAAACTTAAGAAGATTTACACAAAATCGCCATATTTGAATAGAGTCGGTTCGCGACGAGGCCCCGTGAAGATTGGATTCGTAATCACCAACTTTTGACCCTCTGAGTCGGACACATCAAGGCGATACCAGGCAGAGGTGTTTCCATCTAACAAGTCGCTGAAGGTTATTTCGACTTTCCTCCCCTTTCCTTCCACCTCCGCAATGACCTGACCATTTTTAACAAGTTGGGCTTGAATGGTCTTTGGTTTCGACAAAATAGTAGCTGCAAATTTTATTTTCCCTTCTCCATCCCCCGCGTCTGCACCGATCCCAAATATCTCTCCATTGATTTCGGCTTCGAAACTTACTTGCGGTCCTTTACTGACATACGTACGTCGGTGTCGCAATCCTGCCATAATTCCTGCTACGGAAAGTTCATCCGCATAAACCAAAGTAGCTGGATACCCTAAACGTTCGCCAAATTTATTTTCTTCGGGTCTGGGAGGATAATGATAATCGCTTCCGCCAATAGCTGCAATTCGGTGACCGGCGTTGAGCCATCTATTCCACATATCCACAGCTTCAGGATTCGCACGTTTATTATCGGGATAGTAGAGATCGTTCCAGATTTCTAGGCAATGGGTAGTGCGTAGGTCGGTGTCGTTGAAGTTCCACTCCCAAGGCTGAAGGTAAGGATGGTTGATCGAATTCAACAATCTCTCTGCCGATATTTGATGCATCAAATCAGGCACCCTTTGGTACTTGGCTGATTGTGAGAACTTTCTCTGGTTCACACTGATACCATCCATCCAATCACGCCAACCATCCATGCCAAAAACGTTGAAGTGCCCCTCCTTGAGAGTGATCTCTATACCTGGAACAACAAGAAAATCCAAATCTTTTCTAAGTTCGGAAAACCCTGCGATAGTATTGTGATCTGTAATGGCGATGAAATCCAAATCTTCAGCTTTGGCTAATTCCGCAACCAAGGAGGGGGGGTAATCGCCATCTGAAGCGGTTGTATGGACATGGAAATCGCCGCGATACCAACCGGAATTTGAGTTGAATACTTGATCAAATGAATAACTATTCATTATGCATGTTTCCTTATTATTTGCTGTAATTTTTCCCGATTATGCATTTTATCAAGCCACTGGATACTACGGACAGTATGCTGTAAATATATCAGGTACTCTGATGCATTTGCTTTTTTCGCGTAAAAATCAGTAATTGCCCAATTCAGGATATATAAAATGCTCGCGCTGATCATATCAGGGAGGTAATCCAATTCTACGTCATTCATAGGTTCGAGACCATCAGAATTTTGTAGCGTCTGTTGGTAGGCAGATAAAAAAATGGCAACTTGGTTTAATTGGAGATTGCCGTCACACTCTCCCTTCCAGGCTGTACAAAAGTACATCAGGGCAAGCGCAACATCGAAGCAACGCGCATCCATTTTTGACCAGTCAAAGTCGAATAACCCTGTCACCTTGTCATTTTGGAATTTTAGATTTCCAGGATGGTAGTCACAGTGGATTACCAATTGAATCAACTCCTTATATTCATCCTTTTCCATTACACCTCGAACACGCTGTATAGTTTCTTGAATGATGTTGATACTTTCCAGGAGATATGTGTCAAACACCGTTTTACCAGCCTTCTGTGCGCATTCCTCCACAGTTTGGGCTATTTCTGGTAGGAAATTAATAATCTTCGGTTCGTATCTTTTCCCTATAGGATCCAAGTCATAAATTGTGTTGTGGAATTGTGCTAGAACAACGGCGGCGGCTCTCAGTTCACCAGCACTACAGGTTGGATTGCCCCAAGTATATCTATCATTCCCTGTGAGAAAATCGAAGATGGTATAAAAAATATTTTCCCCTCTCTCAGATTCTTTAATATAAGTCTTCCCACTTTTGGTGGGGACAACTCTGGCTACGAAATGAAAATTCTTCTTTATCAGGTGGCTTACGATCGAATGCTCGAAGATTATCTCTTCTTCTTCTTTTATCCCCAGCTTATATTTTCTGATGAAATACTTTTTCTTTTTGCCATTACACTCTATTTCTATGATATAGCTTTCATTGACATATCCTAAATCGAGTTGTTCATAATCTGCCAACTCCCCAAGATCATAATATTTTAGAATTATGTCTTTTAATTGCGATTCCTGAATAGAATTAGTCATTTATGTCGTCTTTATTTTGGGGGATGAAGAACTGCTTCGCGCATTATCTCAACTTGCGTGCCATTAGTCAACATTTTTTTGGCGTAGACACACTTTGCGCTGCTCACGCCGAGAAACTGTTTGGGCGCGACACCCAAACCCAAATCGTGTACGACGCGAAGCATATATATAATAGTAGGCTTGCCCGGATTAGGTCTGATTAAATTGAAATTCGCCCAATTCTGGCGCAAAGGCTTCTTCGGTCACAAAGCGAAAACGATCACCCCGATACAGGTCTTTTCCATATTCCACGTAACGCCCTTTCTGGTCAAAAGCCAAGCGTCGTACCAGCATAAGCGGAAAACCAACTTCAATTTCCAGCAATTTGGCTTCGTATTCAGTGGCGATGGCTGGCTCGAAACTGCGTCGCGCTTTGAGCATGGAAATACCGTACTCAGAGTTCATAATTTCGTACGTCGAGTGGTTGGTCAGGTCTTGGTGCTCCAAATCAGGAAAAATGTAAACGGGCATCCAAAATTCTTCTAACATAACCGGTTCCTGGTTGATTAGGCGTAATCGGTGACCGTAATAAACGGGGGTCATCACAGGCACTTCCATTCGTCTGGCAATAGCAGCTTCGACGGGGCGCTGTTCGAAAGTGATTACTTTGGCGCCTGGAGCAAGCCCCCGCCGTTCCATGCCGTGGGTAAATGAAATTAATCGCCCCGTCTGTCTTTCAATTTTAGGTTCGGCAACATAATTCCCCTTTCCATGTTGTCGAATAATTAGTCCTAATGCTTCTAGCCTACCAAGAGCTCGTCTCAATGTCAGACGATTGACCTCAAATAACTCACTTAGCTTGCGCTCCGAGGGCAAGCGGGTGCCAGGTTCTAATTCGCCTGACTCGATTTGGTCTAAGAGGCTGTCGGCTATTTTGATATAGCGAGAGATGTTTTTTTCATCATTGGCTTTCATAAAAAAGAGGGATTGTGGGGGATATAAAGCCGTGAATAACACAATTTTGGTATAACATCCTAAAAAATCAGCTTATACGAAAAAAAATAAAGTATTGGGCATTTTGTACAAAATATAAAGTTGCCGCCTACTGATTTCTTCCCGCATATGGTATACTGGTTTATAAACCAGTATGCCACTGGTTTATAAAACTGTCAAGCAAGGGAATATTTTTCCGTTGATTATTCAAGAATAGGGTTGATACAAAAACACGAATTTTCAATCATAATGCGCTTAGAGCCGTTTTTTTCAGGAGGTGATATTTATAGAGAATATAATTTTTCTATAGGGGCACTCGTTTCTTAGGGTGATTTCTTTCAATAAATTCCATATAATAGGAGAAGATACAAGATGTTCCATAAACGATTTCAGATTGTTTTTGTTTTGGTGCTTATAAGCATGTTGACACTTGCTGCTTGTCAACCTAAAGAAGTTGAGGTAATCAAAGAGGTCGAGGTAATCAAAGAAGTTGAGGTAGTTAAAGAGGTTGAAGCCCCTGAAGTTCCCACAGGCACTTTGGTGCGAGCAGTTTCCACCTTCCCCAATTCTCTCGATCACCCTCAAGCGGCTGAACGCCAAGCCTCTACGACCGATTGGCAAATGTATGACTCACTGGTTTGGACTGGTGTAGGTGGCACAATTGTGCCGCAGTTGGCTGAGAGTTGGGAAGCATCCGATAACGGTCTTGAGTACACTTTCCACCTGCGCGATGATGTTGTCTTCCACAATGGCGAAGCCTTCAATGCCGATGCAGTGGTTTTTAACTGGGATCGCGTGGTCAACTCAGACTTTGAATATGCTTATCACTGGCAGACAGCTATCGCTGTTGAGGCAGTTGATGAATTCACTGTCAAAGCCACCCTGGAGGAGCCAAACGCGCTCTTCTTATCAACTGTTGCTGATAACTGGGCAATGATTCCTCCCGGATATTATGAAGAGGTCGGGCAAGATGGTTTCAATGAGCATCCTATGGGCACTGGTCCTTATAAATTCGTCGAATGGGTGAAAGGCGACCACATCACAATGGAAGCTAATCTTGATTACTGGCGTGGCGCACCCAAAATTGAAACTGTAGTTTTCCGCCCCATTCCTGAATCTGCTACCCGTGTAGCTGCTATTCAGACCGGTGAAGTAGATATCGTCACCCGTTTGAGCGCAGAAGAAGCACAGAGCTTGATGGGCGTAGAAAATGTCAAAGTTATCAAATACCCAGTCGCTCGTATTTTCTATATTGCCTTTAACAATCTAACCACTGGTTTAGACCAACCCACCATGGATGCCAAAGTTCGGCAAGCCATGAATTACGCCGTGGATGTAGACACCATCATAGATTCTCTCTTTGAAGGCTTTGCAGAGCCAGCCGCGGGCTACGTTGCCTCAGGCGAGTTAGGATATGGTGCTGTAGAACCTTTTGGTTATGATCCGGACAAAGCAAAAGAATTACTGGCTGAGGCTGGTTATGAAAATGGATTTGCGATGGATATGGCTTGTCCGGCTGGAGCTTACACTCACTTTGAGGAAGTATGCGAAGTTATTGTTGGCTATCTGGGCGATGTAGGTATAGATGTCACTTTAGAGATTATGGAATCTGGCCAATATTGGGAACTAGAATCCACTAAAGAATTACCCCCTCTCTTCGGTGATAGTTGGTCTGCTACGGGTGGCGAGGCTTTCCGCCGTTTGACAGGCGCGCTAGGCGGTATGGATGCCAGCTACTCTGCTTGGTCTGACCCAACGATTGATGATCTCTTGGCGAAAATTCAAGCAACTCCAGATCAGGATGAGCGTGCAGTGTTGTATGGAGAACTGCAAGAATATATGCAGGAAGATCCGCCCTTCATTTACCTCTACCAACCTGTTCAATTTGAGGCAATCAACACCCGGGTACAAGAATATAGCCCCTTCCCGGCTGAAACCTACGACTTATTTGAAACCTTTGTCGTTGGAGAATAGTATTACGATATAAATCTAAAAGCGGGAGGGCGACAAAGTCGCCCTCCCGCCGTTATTGAGTGAAACGTGAGGCGTGGAGCGTGAATTCACTCTTCATGCCTCACGTTTTACGCAAAAGGAGGTGCCAATGCAACGTTATTTCATCTCTAGGTTAGTCCAATCAGTTTTTTTGCTTTTCGGCGTTCTATTGCTAGTCTTCATCATGGTGCGCGTCACTGGAGACCCGGCAGCATTGATGATGCCACGTGAAGCCTCTCCAGAGGATGTCGAAGCGTTTCGGGAGAAAATGGGCTTCAACGATCCCACCCTCGTTCAGTTTAGTCGTTTCATCTCAGGAGCGATTACAGGCGACTTTGGTGACTCTTTACATTTTAAAACACCAGCGATGCCCATGGTAGTAGACCGACTGCCAGCCACGGTGCAACTGGCTCTGACAGGGCTACTTTTTGCCGTGATAGTGGGCATCCCCTTGGGTTTGGTTGGGGGGTTCAACCCGGGCAGCCCTGTTGATAATCTAGGACGCTTATTCGCCCTTTTGGGTCAGAGTGTGCCTAATTTCTGGCTGGCACTGATTATGATTCTCTACTTTGGCGTGCGGCTGCGATGGTTTCCCACCTTTGGTCGTGACGAGTGGAAGTCGGTCATTATGCCCGCCTTTGTACTAGGGCTGCCCGTGATGGGGCAGGTTGTGCGCCTAACACGTTCAGCCGTTTTGGAAATTCGGGGTGAAGACTTTATCCGCACCGCTCATAGCAAGGGCTTGATGCCAAAAACAATCTACATAAAGCATGTTCTCCGAAATGTCGCCATTCCTCTAGTGAGCGTGATCGGTATCCAGTTCGGTTATATGTTGGGCGGCTCTATCTATATCGAATTTATTTTTTCGTGGCCCGGTATGGGGCAATTGCTCCAACAATCCATCGGTTGGCGAGATTTTCCGTTGGTGCAAGCCCTCGCTGTTTTCACCAGTGCGATCGTATTGATGATAAATTTGCTAACAGATATGGCTTACGCAGTGATTGACCCGAGGATTCGCTATGGCAACTAAAATACAAGAAAAGGCTGGCCGATCGGCAGACAGTTTATTAGATGTCGAGCGCACCTTTAAAGAAAAACTGGCTTATGCGGGACGTTTTCTGTGGCGTGATAAAAGCGGTGTTCTTGGAATGGTCTTATTTCTGGTTGTTGTCTTCGCGGCAGTCTTTGCGCCCCAAATATCCCCCTATGATCCCTTAGAGCAAAATTTGCGTGATAATAAAATGCCTCCGGCTTGGAGCGAGGGAGGGAATTGGGATCATCCCTTTGGTACGGATAACATAGGACGAGATAACTTCAGTCGAATTGTCTATGGCGCGCGTGTCTCACTGACCGTAGGCTTTTTCGGCGTCTTAATAGCGGGAAGCCTCGGTTTGGTCATCGGTGCCATTGCCGGATATATGGGGGGGCGTGTTGATGCTGCCATCATGAGCATCATCAACCTGATTTTGTCCCTACCCTACCTCTTGTTCGTAGTCTTCATTGCCTCAGTTTTGGGGAGGAGCTTGATCAATGTTATCCTGATATTTGGCATTACGGATGCGCCCATCTTCGCGCGCGTCACACGTGGAGAAGTGCTACGGATGCGAGAATCAGGCTATGTCGAATCAGCCATCAGTGCTGGAGCGCGCTGGCCCCGCATCATCTTTGACCATATCCTCCCCAACTTGATTGGTCCATTGATTACGCTGGCAACTTTTGAAATGTCAGCCATGATTTTCTACGAAGCTGGTTTGGGATTTTTGGGGCTAAGTGTCCCCCCCTCCATTCCCAGTTGGGGCAATATGTTAGCCGCCGGTCGTAAATACTTACAACTCTACCCCTGGATTGCTGCTTTCCCCGGCCTTGCCATCATGTTCACTTCTCTAGGGATGAATCTCTTAGGCGATTGGTTGCGTGATGTACTTGACCCACGTCTAAGACGATCAAGATAGTGAGGAGGCAAAAATGTCAAAAATACTAGAAATTAAAGACCTCGTCACTAAATTTTATACTTTGGATGGGGTCGTCAATGCTGTCAACGGCGTTAGCTTTGATCTTGAAGAAGGCGAGACCCTTGCCGTTGTAGGTGAAAGTGGCAGCGGCAAAAGCGTGACCATGATGTCGCTCTTGGGCTTAATCCCCATGCCACCCGGAAAAATAGAGGCAGGCACAGCAATTTTCAACGGAGACAAAGGTTCCCTTGATTTATTGCAATTGTCTTCTAGCGAACTGCGTGATATACGCGGCGGTCAGATTGGCTTCGTTTTCCAAGACCCTATCTCCACTCTCAACCCAATTTTAACGGTTGGCGAGCAAATCTCCGAGATATTGACGCGGCATAAAGGCATGAGCAAAGATGAGGCGCATAAGCGCACCATCAAACTCCTGACTCAGGTTGGCATCCCAGACCCAGAGCTGCGCTATAAATCCTTCCCATTTCAATTTTCTGGTGGTATGCGTCAGCGAGTCGTGATTGCTATCGCCATTGCCTGCACCCCAAAAATTATCATCGCAGATGAACCGACCACCGCATTGGATGTAACTGTTCAGGCGCAAATAGTAGATTTATTCAAACGACTGCGTGAAGCCCTAGGCGTGGCAGTAATCTGGATCACCCATGATTTGGGCGTGGTTGCCGGGATCGCCGAGCGTGTGCTGGTCATGTACGGTGGGCGACCCGTTGAAATAGCCCCCGTAAACGATTTATACGAAAACCCTCAACATCCTTATACCATCGGTTTGCTCAGTGCTTTGCCCCGCATGGATGCTACAGAATCCGAGAGACTGGTGAGCATCAAGGGCTCTCCGCCCGATTTGCTTTTGTCACAGCGTCACTGTCCCTTTGCTTGGCGTTGTGATTATGCTTTCGACCGTTGCTGGGAGGAAATCCCTTCCCTAATAACCGTAGGAGAGCAACACCAGGCATCCTGTTTTTACGATCTGGCAAAAGGAGAACCTCGCGATGTCTGAAAATAATATTTTAGTACAAGTAGAAAACTTAAAGAAACATTTTCCCATTATCGGCGGCATGATGGGACGCCAAATAGGGGCAGTCAAAGCCGTTGACGGGATTTCATTCGACATTCAAGAGAGCGAAACCTTAGGCATGGTTGGCGAAAGCGGATGCGGAAAATCCACCGCTGGGCGGGCTATTTTGCAATTGCACAAACCCACTGCCGGGCAGGTTTTTTTCAAAGACCAAGACCTAACCCAAATGAGCGGAGAAGACGTTCGTCAATTGCGCCCGAAAATCCAAATGATTTTTCAAGATCCCTACGCCACACTCAACCCGCGTCACTCTGTAAGAAAAATCATCGGTGAACCCTTAATCATCCACGGGATGATGAAAAAAGGCAGTCCCGAATTAAAAGACAGAGTAGCCGAATTGCTGGAACTGGTCGGAATGGACCCTGCCTATATGCGCCGCTTCCCCCACGAGTTTTCTGGTGGACAGCGGCAACGTATTGGCATCGCGCGGGCTTTATCTCTGAATCCTGATTTTATTGTTTGTGACGAGCCGATCTCGGCACTGGATGTATCCATCCAAGCCCAAGTGGTCAACTTGATGCAAGATTTACAAGATCAATTGGGCATAGCCTATCTATTTATTGCCCATGATTTGAGTATGGTCAAACATATCTCGCACAGAATTGCAGTGATGTATTTGGGCAAAATAATGGAACTAACCGAGCGCAACACTCTTTTTGACAATCCTTTGCATCCCTACACCCAATCGCTCAACTCCGCTGTGCCAATTCCTGACCCTAAATTAGAGCAAAACCGAAAGCGATTTATCCTCAAAGGAGATCCGCCCAGTCCCGCTAATCCGCCTTCAGGCTGTGTCTTCCACACGCGTTGCCCCCTAACTGTAAAAAAATGTATAAAAGTAAAACCAGAATTCCGAGAAATGCACCCCGGACATTTTGTAGCTTGCCACCTCGCTGATGAAAAAGGCGGCAGTAAAATATCTAAACAGACAATCTTGGCTTCAGAAATGTCCTGACTTGGAGGTAATATTATGGAAATCCCCCTAGATGTTGAAGTACACTGCACGGATGGTCGTTGCGGTCGATCTACTTATATTATCCTGAACCCTATTACCGAACAGGTGAGTCACCTTGTGGTGAATCCAAAACAACCGCCTAGCCTTACAAAACAATCGCCTAGCAGTGAGCGGCTGGTTTCGGTCAAACTCGTTGCCAACACTGCCGCCGAAGTCATCATCTTAAGTTGCACTAAAGAAGAATTTGCAAAGCTCGAATACTTCAATGAGCCTGAGTTTATCTACACAGATTTGCCGCAACACACATCGGGACCAAATCTGACATTATTATGGCCCTACGTCACCCCTGTAAAACGAATTGTCGATGATAAAGTCAGGCGAATTCCCCCCGGCGAGCTGGCTGTGCGTCGAGGTACGCGCGTGCGTGCCACTGATGGGCGGGTCGGGCGAGTAGATGAGTTCATTATGGGACCAGCCAGCGGAAATATCACCCACTTGGTGCTACGAGAGGGAAACCTGCTGAGTCAAAAAGCAATAACCATTCCCGTATCGCAAATTGACCGCATAGAAGAAAAAGTTGTTTACCTGAAGGTAGACAAAAAAACGATCACCTCGATGCCAAGTGTGTCTGTGAAGCGACGTTGGAAATAAGCCCAATGCTGCTGGGCAAATAAGAAAAAGGGGCTTTGCATTTTTTTGCAAAGCCCCTTTTTCTTTGGATGAACGCTACGCGTCGTGACGCGCGCGACCTCAACTTGCGTGCCTTCGATCAACATCTTCTTGGCGTAAACAGCATCTCGCTCACGCCGCGAATCTGTTTGGGTGTGGCACTCAAGCCCAAATCACGTATGCTACGGTTTTATATCCACAGCCAATACAGTCCTAGTGAACCACTCCCAAAAGTATCTTTGCGGACATAAAATCGCAAAGATACTTTTTTTATTTATTGCTCATCAACTCTTTAACCAATTCTGCCGCTTGAACAGCCGATTCACCATATCCATTAGACTTGATCTCGCTAGCCCATTCCTGAGTGACTGGGCCGCCCCCTACAATGACATAATACTCATCCTGAAGGTTCATCTCTTCCAAGGTCTCAATGACCTCTTTCTGAGCAGGCATTGTGGTGGTCATCAGACAAGAGAGGGCGATCACATCAGCCTGAGATTTTTTGGCCTCCTGGATTATATCCAAGGCGCCGTTATCAATGCCGATATCTACCACATCAAACCCCTTGGTTTCCAAAACAGTCCCGACGATATTTTTACCGATACTGTGCAGGTCGCCTTTTACTGTTCCGATGAGAACAGTGCCCAGTTTGGCAACATCCTTCTTTTGAAGTTCGATCTCTGGTTTCAAAATTTCCATGGCAACCTTGAATGCGCCGGCTGCCATCAATAATTCTGGCAGAAATGCTTCACCCGATTCAAATTGGTCGCCGATAGTATCCATACCCTTCGAAAGCCCTTCTTCCACGGCTGCCAGAGGGTCGAGTTGAATATTTAGGGCGGCTTTGGCGTTCTCAGCAGCCATATCATCATCGCCATCAATAATGGCAGTGGTCAGATTCTTTAGAATTTGTGCTTTATCCATTTTGATCCTCCAAAAATATTTTGAAAAGAGTAGACAATCCTATATCTGCGCTGGTTTAAGTATTGTCCCTGCACCTCGCTGAGAGGATATCAAGAACATGAGGGCAAAAAGTCCTGCGCTCGCTAAATAGAGTGCTTTGATGCCAACCATAGGCATCATTGCGTAGGCTAGAGGCGGACCAACTGCGCTCGCTAAATCGCCAAAGGTAAACAACGCGCCCAAGCGACTGCTTTGGTTTTTACCATTACCCAAATCGCCAGATAATGCAGTGGACAATCCTTGATTGCTGCCACTGGTTGTGGCTATCATTGGAATCCCGATCAGAATGCTCAGAGGTAAGCCAAGAGCCATCAGGCTGAAACCGACCACACCTGGCACCAAGCCACCAGCTACAACTCGCCAACGGTTTCTCACATGATCAGAAATTTCTCCAAGCAAGGGGGCTGAGAGCATCGCGATCAGCGTAGATAAACCCAAGCCCAATCCCGTTAGTGTAGTTATGCCAATTGTACGTCCTGCAATTTGGATATTTTCTCCAAGCTGCTCTTGCAGAAAAATGCCGAGGGTAGCCATCAAAACGCCAGCCATTACAAATCGGTTAACGCTGAATAACGCTGTGATTGAGAAAGTTTCTGTTTTTTCGCTTGATGTTGACGCTATTTCAGATTTCTTAAAACTTCGTATGGGCTTAACCGGATCTTGCTTTAGGTGTCGGGTTTCTGGTAAGAAGATCAGGGCAATAAAAGCACCAAGGAGTGTTATGGCTGCGCTGATGACCATATTTTGGTGGAAACCTAGCAAATCTGTGAGTACACCTCCCAGCATTGCGCCGCCTGAAGCCCCCAGGAAAAAGGTGAGCTGGTAAATGCCAACCAACCGCCCTCGGTTTTCATTATTCGCTATATCAAGGACAATGGTGTTCCCACCGACCCAGATACCTGCCCACGCCAGCCCCCAAAGCAAGCGCCCCACCAAAAGGGGCCAAAATCCCTGTGTAAGTGCATAGATTGCCGTGGAACATGCGCCAATGAAAAGGGCAGACACGAATAAGGGGCGGCGAGGCAGGCGGTCGTAAGCCATCCCCGCCGGGCTGTTGAGAAGCAAGCGGATGAAGCGATTCGCCGAGAGCAAAATCCCTACACTGGCTACAGACACACCTGCAATTGCTGTGTGCGTGGGCAACACGGTATAAAGTGACGAATCGCCAAATAGCGACAAACTGGTGCCTATTCCTGCTGGAAGCAGAACGCGCCAGATGGACAGTTTTTTCACTCGAAAGGTACGCCCATCTCAGCCAACTCTTCTTTCATTTTATTGAAAAGCTGGATATATGCCTCGCCCGGTTTGCCTGTGGTCAGGTCGTAACATTCCTGATAGGTGCTCCCAGTGGAAGCTGTCTCGATTTGAGATTCATACTTCTCCAAGAGTTGGATTACCAACTTATTGGCTTGCTCTCGATTAAGTTTGGACGCCGCGATTGCCATCTCAACTCCGAATCTGGCTTCCATAGGTGTAATGCCGTCAATCTTGACTGCCTTGGCAGGATGGGGTGTTTGCACTGATGGTGCACCAGAGGTAACCGCAGTGAGCAGATAAGCCGCAGCCTCATAGAAATATGATTTTGTGTTCGGCCCACCAGCCATATATCCCAACCAAATTACTGGCATGGGGATATTGCGACTGGCTGCCTGACAACTTGCCGCAACCACCCAAAGTACATCCCGCGTGGTGGAGCAACCATAGCGGAAGTGAACCGGAAAGGTAAGCTGGTAGCTCCCTTTTTGCACGAGTAGGCCCATCAGGATATAAGCCGTACTCACGACGGATGTTCCCGCTGGCCCGCCACAATAACCGCCCAAAATCGGGCTAGATTCGGCTCCCACATTAGCTCCCCAGTTGAGCAGATAAGCTGATTTGTTCATCGCTCCAAAGTCTATTTTCATCTCTGAGATGGCACCGACCAGCCAGCCATCTGTGGGGCGCAACCCAAACTGAGGCGCGCTGGCTGCAATGGTTGTTACCGATGCCGCAGCTGTAGAGATGAGATTCATAATTGGCAAGCCTAGTCGTCCCGCCCGTCTGAGAGCCTCCCGGCCAATCTTGCTTCCTCGAATAGCCGCATAAAGTTCAGCCGGTGAGCCAGCCATAACCGGGATACCCCGAATGCTGTCCAAGGCTGAGATGCTGATCGAGTCCACCTCAGCAATGGATGCATACCCTTCGATGAGATTGGTGATCAGTTCTTCGGAAGTTGCCACAATGCCCGACCCAACATGAAGCCAAGGGGTTTTAGCCTCGTCAGGTTTCCGCATCCTAAAGACGCCAGCTTCTTTTCCTTCACCAGCGAAACATTTGCCGGGGGCTTCACGCACAGCATCCAGAATTTCCTCTTTGCTGAATTGAATCACTCGATTGGTATCCTGACAGTAGACCCCAACCTGACTTAAAAAATCAACCGCAGCGTCAAATAAGTTATCAGCCGAGACATCGTCATTTGGGACAGGATTCTCTTTATCGTATTGAATCCCATATTCCTTGACCACACGCCGTAGCGCAGGAATAAAGACCTTCATGTCGAAATCTTGTTCGCTCATGATGGGGCCTTTCAGCACCCGTTCATAAACATCTAAAAAATTTAGCATGCTTATTCTCCTCTTACTAATATTTAAATGGAATTCCCAAGTCTGTTAATTCTGTTTTGACCTGCTCATACAACTGTAAATAATCATTGGATGGCTTGCCTGTTTGTGAGTCATAACACTCTTGGTAGCGTTTTCCCCCCGGAGCTTTATCAACCTCCTTTTCATATTTTTCTAGTAATTGGTTGACCAATATATTCGCCTGTGCTGAGTTCATTTCTTTGGCAGCTTGCGCTACCTCTACGCAAAATTGTGCTTCTAGTGGGGAAACCCCATCGTTGACCACGGCTTTTGCTGGATGCACCGTTTGCACGCCGCCATAGCCCGAAGGCACAAAGCATAGAGTCGCGGCGGCTGCTTCATAGAAATACATTTTGGTCGCTGGGCCAGCAGCGGCATAACCTAAGGCTATGTCAGGGTAGCGCATATTACGGCTGGATGCTCGTCCGACGACGGAGAAAACCCAAAGGATATCACGCGTGGTGGAACATCCATGCCGGAAGTGAACTGGTCCGGTGAGATGATAGCTACCCTGAAAAAGAGTAATCCCCAACAGATAATAAGCCATCATTACCAGTGCAGTACCGGGTGCGCCCCCAGCGTATCCTCCCAAAATGGGCAAAGCCGTCGAACCAATATTGCCTCCGGTAACTTGAATAAAAGCTAGTCGATTCAAAGTCTCAAAGTTGACTTTCATCTCAGCCAGAAAGTCAATTAGCCAACCATCGGAAGAGCGCAAACCAAAATCAGGATGTGTACCTGCGATGGTACCAATAGCTGTAGTAGCAGTAGAAATCAGATTGAGAATTGGAAGTCCCGGTCGACCACTGCGAGTGAGGGCTTTTCGTCCGGCTTGTATTGCGCTAAGAGACGCGTGGATTTCGAGAGGAGAGCCCCCGATAACGTCCATCCCCTTGATGCTTTTTAGCGCCGGAATACTGATGGAATTCGCCTGTGGGATGCTTCCATAACCTTCGACTTGAGATAGAGATATATCTTCTGACGATGCCACAATCCCTGTCCCGATGTGGAACCAGGGTGGTTTTCCATCTTCAGGCTTGCGTGAGCTGAAAACGCGGCGGTCTCGCCCCTCCCCAAAAGTCGCATTGCCGGGTAGATTTGCAACAGCCTGTAAAATCTCATCACGCTCAAATTGGATGACCCGATTAGTGTCGTCGCAATAAACACCAGTCCGCAGAATGAATTCAAGCGCCGCATCGAAAAGCCGATCGGCTAAAGCATCATCTGATGACACTGGGGTTTCTGGGGTATAGCGAATGTTAAACTCCTGCACGATTTTTCTGACATTTGGGATGAGACGCTTCATATTAAAATCATCTTCAGACAAGATTGGGCCAGTGGTGGCTCGTTGCATGAAATCTAATAAATTGGACATTGTGCACCTCTCTCTTATCTATATCGTTGAACTATTTAACAGCGATTGCGTCTCCGGCAACCAAGCCCTTAAATTCGGCTTGAATCCGATTATCTACATCAGGCGAAAAAAGGACTGGGTTATCGCGTCTCAGGATCTCATTAACCCGCCGCATAGCTTTTGCCTGCGAGTCGGGCTTGTTTTCCGCCTCCCATTGACCTCTTACAGAGCGGTCAGCAATTTCAGGAAGCAGCGCGGCTGTGCGCATCTGCCGGGCGGTGTGAGCTTTATTTAGGAAAATACCACCCGGGCCAGCTTCTGCGATCACATCCAGAGCCAGGTTTTCCTGACTAAATCGTAAGCCACGCGCAACTTGCTTAAGCATGAGCGCAATTTCGTTATCAATTACTGCTTTGGAAAAATCGAAAACCATCAGCGCGTCGAGCAATCCACCCATATTCAATAAATCGGCCCCAGCAAGTACAGCGGACACGGTGGACATCCCCGTTTCATATCCAGATTGAGCATCATTTGTTTTGGCATTGGTCAACCCAACGAAGCCGCCGCAGGGGATGTTATAGTAGCGTGCCATTTGGGTGCAGCCCATTGCCAGCACCCCAGTTTCAATCGCGCCCGGCGCATAAGCTCCGGTGCGCATGTCTGCTACTGTCGGCAAAGGCTCATAAATGATAGCTTTGCCTGGGCGTGACATTTGTTCCAATGTTGCTTGCGCTAAAAATTCGGCATTCGCCAATGCCAGCGTCCCAACCAAAGTTAGCGGAGAACTCACTCCCGCGTTAGGTGCTACAACGCCATAACTGGGGATTCCCCGCTCGGTGAGACGCATCAGCTTTTCAGTTGATTCCACATCCATTGTTAGTGGTGAAATCAGGGAGCAGTATTGAAAGGTGATAAAGGGACGTTCCCAAAAGGCTGCCTCACTCCCTGCAATCAGTGCACCTAATTTCAAGATATTATCAACCTCATGCATGTTGGGAGCACTGCCCCGTATTGGTTTTAGACAATTCTTAAGCGCAGGGTAAAAACGAGATAGACTAAATTGGTCGGGTGGCGCGTCATCGGCGATGACCGAGATAGAAAAGATATCGTAGCCCAATAATTCATTAACGAGATAGGCGATTCGGGCAATATCGTCCGAGCGAGAACGTCGTATTTCCCCCGTTTCCAGATCGATAATATCTGGCGCAGAACTGCCTGTGACTAAAAGCGGACCATCTCCTGGAATTGTACGATCATATTTTGGGTCACGCCCGTGAAAAGTGAAGGTGGGTGGGATAGACTGAAGAAAATGCTCAATAACTTTATTCGGAAACTTGATGATTTCAGTCCCCGCATCTTCCTGACATCCGTGTTCCACGAAACGCTGACGCGCCTCTTGGTTGTGAACCAACATGCCCACATTCTTCAGGATTTCGAGCGAGGTTTCGTGAATGCTCTCGACTTGTTCTGGTGTGAGCAATTCTGCAAAGTGTGTCACTATTGACTCCAATCACTTTTACAAACTGAAAAAGGTATCTGTGGTCTTGTGGCATTGTTGGTATCGTAGCTGAGAACTGGTGCCAAAGTTGGGGGGCTGGATGATTCGAGAAAGGTTTTTTGGGTTGCACTCAACCCCACGCCTTGACAGGGCAATATCTCCATGATATTTTTTATATATCGCAAAATTGGTATTAACCATTAGACCGTTGCGATTATATCAGAAATTTATCCCACATAGCAAGAGGAATAACTAATTCTAGCGGAGTTGGTAATTTTGTCCGAGCGGAGTTGGTAATTTTGTCCGAAATCAATGAATTCCATTCATCGCTGATATGTAAAACATGTTCACCCCGTGTCCATTTCCAATCTCTTTGAACGGATTTTATATGCTAGTAGTCGAATTCTATTTGGTTGCAAGCAGGAAATCGCAAAGTCAGTTAAAATTAGAAAAATGATTAATTCTAACCACCTTCAAACAACCGTGCCACTCTATATACAAATCGCTGAGAGCTTGCTTGAACAGATCGTAACGGGCAAACTATCACCTGATGAACGACTACCATCTGAACGCGAGTTGAGCAAAAAGCTAAACGTCAGCCGTGTAACATTGCGAGCTGCTTTACGCGTGCTGGATAATAAAGGCTTGCTCATTCGTCGCCCTGGGGATGGAACCTATATTGCTAGCCCCAAGATTGAACGGCAGGCAGCCAAGTTGGTTCCTTTTACAGAGGGGATGCGTAAACGCGGCTATCAAGTGAGTGCTAAAATCATCATTTTAGAACAACGTCTGGCAGCAGTCTCGGTAGCAGGCAAGCTCAATATCCCTGTCTCATCCTCCATTTATTACTGTCAAAGATTGCGTCTTATCAATCAAGAGCCAGTGGCATTGGAGCAATTCTCAATGCCTGTATATCGTTTTCCGAATTTGGAAAGCCATGATCTGGAAAACCGCTCATTTTATGAAATTGCAGAAAGCGAATATGGCATCACCATCCGCCAAGCCCAACAGAGCCTGGAAGCAGTTGTGGCAACAGAATTCGAGGCGGCTCTTCTGGGAATTGAGCCAGGCGCACCATTGATGTTGGAACGTCGTTTGGCTTTCGACCCAGATGACCAGCCAGTAGAGTATGGACATGACTTGTACCGGGGCGATCATTTCCGCTTCATAACCGAAGTTGCCCCCCTTGAGTAAGATTACGCGGCGCGCAAGCCCAAATCACGCGCGACGCGGCTTTTCATCCTATTAGAAAAATTGGTAGTGGGTAAATTGAAATGATGGAATGACTCTGCGAGGAGCATGCACGCGCGACGTGGCAGTCCTCCGCCCTGAAAATGAGATTGCTTCGGCGATGGAGCTGCCTCGCAAAATCATCATCACTTATCACAGAACCACTACTGAAAAAATTACCACTGAGGAAGAGTATGACAGAAGAATATTTCGACATCGTTGATGAGAACAATGAAATCATTGGGCAAGAGCTAAGGCGTATTGTTCATCAAACCGGTCTGTGGCATCGGGGCGTTCACGTTTTCCTTTTCGCGCCAGATGACAAGCTATTAGTTCAAAAGCGTAGCCAGACTTGCGATACATTTCCCGGCACCTTGGATTGTTCGGTTTCAGAACATTTGAAACCTGGAGAATCTTATTTGAAAGGCGCAATTCGAGGATTGAAAGAAGAACTGGGCGTTGAGGGTATTTCTCTTACTCGTTTGATTCAGTTTAAGATGATTTACGGTCCAAATGATAATGAGTTCAGCGAGGTATACAAAGGGGGCTTAGATGGAATTACGATTACGATGGATCCTCACGAAGTCGATGAGATAGGCTTTTATAGCATCCCGGAATTGGAAGAAATAATGGCAAAGGGAAAACCACCGATTGCTCCGTGGTTCATTCAATTGATCCGATGGTATACGGGAAAACCAACAGAGATGGATGAAATTATATGGACACGCTGATGACCTAATAGATTGCACTTGAACTAGCAAGCATTTATTTCCTGGAAGCCGATGCCAACCAACGCCCGTCCAATGTAGTTTACGATCGGACTGATTCATCGAACAGTACGGCAATCGCAGATGATTTTGATTGGGATGCCATCTTCGATGATGCGGGCTGGTTCCACATTACCGGTATCACGCCAGCAATGAGCGAGTCAGAGGCGAAACTGGCGCTAACAGCTGTCCAGCAAGCCCAAAGCAAGGGCGTAACCGTATCCTGTGATTATAACTATCGCAAGAAATTGTGGAAGTATGGCAAGACCGCATCAGAAGTGATACGAGAATTGGTGCAATATGTTGATGTTGGTATTGTCAACGAAGAAGATTGCCAGCGTTCGCAGGGAGTGAGTGTGTCTGAAGGTGATTGGGAAGAAAGTGTAAGCACAGGAAAGTTAGATACCTCAAAATATGAAGCGTTGGCAAAGAAAATATTTGATGAGTTTCCGAATTTGAAATATCAGGCCATTACCCTTCGTGAAAGCATCAGTGCTTGCCATAATGGCTGGTCGGGTTGCCTGTATAATGGTAAAGATTTCCTTTTAAGCCAACGATACGATATTACCGATATTGTTGATCGTGTGGGTGGTGGTGACTCTTTTGCCGCCGGGCTAATTTTTGGATTACATACCGGCAAAAATGATGAGGATGCACTACGCTTTGCCGTAGCAGCTTCATGTTTGATGCATTCGATCTTAGGGGATGTAAATCTGGCAACGCTTGAAGAAGTAGAACGATTGGCTGGCGGAGACGCTTCAGGCCGAGTACAGCGATAATGGTTTTATAAAACTATAAATTCCTTCTCCTCCAATAGCTAAGATGAAAATAGCTGACATGTTGACACGAAAAAACATATTACTCAATAAGTTTAACGGAGTTTTCTATGCAAAGTGATAAATCAAAATACATTTTTACCATTGATCTCGGTACAAACGGTCCCAAAGTGGCATTGATCTCCACTACGGGCGAAGTTATCGCGCATGAGTTTGAAGAAAACGATGTCATTTTGCTCCCCAATGGCGGGGCAGAGCAGGATCCTGATGATTGGTGGCAGGCGATATCCAAGTCGGCGCAACGGTTGGTTGCCAAAAACCAAGCCCAAATCAAGGACGTTGTCGCTGTCAGTTGCACCAGTCAATGGTCAGGGACGGTAGCTGTCGACCAAGAGGGGAATCCGCTTATGAATGCTATTATCTGGATGGATACGCGCGGCGAACCTTATGTGAACAATGTGGCGGGCGGTGGCATCCAGGTTGAGGGTTATGCCATCCCCAAAATGATTCAATGGATTAGTAAAACGGGTGGTGCGCCAGCTCATTCTGGCAAAGATCCTATTGCTCATATTTTGTATATTCAAAACGAATTGCCAGAAATTTATGAGAAAACTTATAAATTTCTTGAGCCTAAGGATTATCTCAACCTGAAATTAACGGGGAAGTTTGCCGCATCTTATGATTCGATTGCGCTGCATTGGGTGACGGATAATCGGGATATTGACAATATTGTTTACGATGATGCGCTTTTCAAAATTACTACTTTAGAGCGGGGTAAACTGCCCGAACTCAAGCGTGCAGTGGACTTGCTCGGCGATCTAAAAGCGGATGTTGCCAGTGAGCTTGGTTTGCCAGAAGGCACCCCTGTTGTGATGGGGACTCCCGACGTACATTCGGCGGCGATTGGCTCTGGCGCGGTGAAAGATTTTGAAGGCCATCTTTATGTTGGCACATCTTCTTGGCTGACTTGCCACGTTCCTTTTAAGAAAACGGATGTTTTTCATGGGATGGGTTCTCTCCCCTCACCCATTCCTGGACGCTATTTGCTGCTTAACGAACAAGAATCCGCTGGAGCCTGTTTGAAGTTTTTGAAAGATAGTATCTTGTATCACGAAGACGAATTATTAACGGAAGCAAATGTGCCCGATATTTATAAAGTTTTCGATCAGGTTGCGGCAAATGCACCGGCAGGGAGCGGGAAGTTGATTTTTACCCCGTGGCTTTATGGTGAGCGCACGCCGATTGAGGACCATACAATTCGAGGCGGCTTCCACAATATGTCCCTTCAAACGACTCGTGAGCATTTGATTCGGGCGGTGTTCGAAGGCGTGGCATATAACACGAAATGGCTTTTGAAATATGCCGAAAAATTTATCAGCAGGCGCATGGATGTGCTGAATATTATTGGTGGTGGTGCAAATTCTGCGCTCTGGTGTCAAATCTTCGCCGATGTGTTGGATAGAGATATTTGCCAGGTGAAAGACCCCATTCACGCCAATTCGCGCGGGGCGGCTCTTTTGGCATCAGTGGCTTTGGGACATAGCACCTTTGATGATATTTCTGAACAAACTCAAATTGTGGCTACATATCATCCCAACCCTGAAAACAGAGAAATTTACGATGAGCTCTTCGATGAGTTTTTGGGAATTTATAAGCGCAATAAAACGATGTATGCGCGGTTGAATGGGTAAGGAGCGAAGAAGGGGAGACGGTAGATGTGCATTGCATCCGCTTTTGGATCCGATGTATTTCGGATTTAATTAAGACATCGGTGTTTTTTAGACCCGAACTGCAATATCATGCCCTTTGGGTACGCATTTTATAAATGCAATGCAGTTCTACAAAATTTTAAAAGTGAGAAAAACTATGGACCCTATGGAATTCATCAATAAACTTGGCTGGGTGCCGCCGCGCATTATGGCGGTTTTAGAGCGCAACCTTAGAAAAATTCCTTATGTGCAGGAGAAGATCCAAGGTGAGTATGATGGAATTATGGGGGATTTAGAAAATTCGCTCAAACCCTATAGAGAAGATTTTCTCACTTTTTCTGAAATCCCCGCAGAAGGACGCGGCAAGGAGAAAATTCTCGCAGAAATGCAGTCTTTGCATGACCTTGAAGCCTCCAAATGGCAGGATGGCTTTGTTTCTGGCGCGGTATATCATGGCGATCAGGAGCATATAGATTTTCTCAATAAGGTTTATGCTCTCAATTCACAGAGTAATCCTCTCCATTCCGATTTGTGGCCCAGCGCGGCAAAGTTTGAGGCAGAAATTATTGCCATGACAGCTAATATGCTCGGAGCGGAGGATAACCCGGACCCCAAAAAAGCAATTTGTGGCACTGTTTCGTCGGGTGGCACAGAAAGCATTCTGCTGGCGATGAAGACCTATAGGGATTTCGCCAGAGATAAAAAAGGCATCAGACGCCCTGAAATGATCGTCCCCACCACCGTCCACGCAGCATTCGACAAAGCCTCACAATATTTTGGGATCAAGAGGATCCGCATTCCTGTAGACGAGAATTTTTGCGCTGATGTGATCGCCACAAAAAAAGCGGTTACCCGTAATGCTATTGTTATCGTGGGATCGGCTCCTGCTTTTCCTCATGGCACAGTGGATCCGATCGAAGAGCTTTCTGAATTAGCCTATAAGCGCGGAATTGGATTTCACACCGATGCCTGCCTGGGCGGATTTGTGCTCCCTTGGGCGAAGAAGCTTGGATACGATGTCCCGACCTTTGACTTTAGTTTGCGTGGCGTTACCTCGATCTCTGCTGACACCCATAAATACGGCTACGCGGCAAAAGGGACTTCGGTGGTGCTTTATCGTGGTGAGGAGTTGCGCCATTATCAATTTTATACCTCCACAGAATGGCCCGGTGGCTTATATTTTTCACCCACTTTGGCGGGGAGTCGGCCCGGCGCGTTAAGCGCCGCCTGCTGGGCATCCATGCTCACAATGGGCGCAGATGGCTATACCCAAGCTGCCAAGAAAATTATGGAAACCGCCGCCATCATTAGAAAGGGCGTTGATGAAATCCCTGAATTGAGTGTCTTGGGGAATCCGCTTTTTGTGATCGCTTTTGGATCAGATACCGTGAATGTCTTCAGGGTGATGGACTATATGACAAAACAGGGTTGGAGCTTGAACGGACTCCACAAACCCTCCGCTGTTCACATCTGCGTCACCCTGAGGCATACTCAGCCCGAGGTTGCGGAAAAATTTATCGAAGATTTGCAAGCTGGGGTCACGTTCGTTCGCGAAAACCCAGATGAAGAAGGTAGTATGGCTCCCATATACGGCATGGGAAGTTCCCTTCCATTGAGAGGAGTTGTCTCGGATATGCTGAAGAAGTATCTGGATTTATTATATAAAATTTGAGTTAAATTGACAGAATCTGCAGCAATAACGAACACCGTACCTGCCGGTGCGGCATGGTATAACCCGGAGGTCGCAGGTTCGAGCCTCGTCAGCCACCCCAAGAGAAAAATCCCCTCAAAAGAGGGGATTTTTTAGTTTAATAAGGAGAGCCAATTACCGTGCAGTGTTTTGATTGGATGATACTAATTTGCTGTTAATTTCATCGCGCCAATGAAGAGTTTGGGGAAATCTGCGGCTCGATCTAAATCTATTTGTTGCGCTCTGGCCGCAATTTTTTCTCCCAAGGCAAATCCGTTATCCGAGAGGAGAAGCGCAGCACCAAACCCTGCACCATTTGCAACCGAGACAATTGCTTCACGGTTGACTTTGGGAATTAACCCAACCCCAATTGCGGAATCGATTTCAATTTTTCCCCCAAATGATCCGGTAAGGTAAAGCTTCTGAATATCTTCAGGAGATAGGTCAAGCTGATTTAGTAAAATTTCAGTTGTTGCCCAAATTGCCGCTTTTGCTTTTTGCAACTCTCGAATATCTTTTTGAGTTAGGAATATGTTAGCTTCTTGATCCATTCTAATAGCGCGGACATTATTGTTTTTAGTTCCCCATCTTTTATAATATGGAGAATCGGGGTTGATCTTGCCGCTTTCATCCACAAGGCCGATTTTGCAAAACTCAAATACAGCACTGATCAGCCCAGAACCGGTTAACCCAACAGGCGGGGCATCTGCGATAGTTTCGAGCTGAATATCTTCATTCTGGATGTTCACTTTGACGATTGCGCCATCTACGGCTCGGCATCCGCAAGAGATGTTTACTCCCTCAAAAGCTGGCCCTGCAGCTGTAGAGCCGGTGAGAATTCTCTTTCCGTCCGTGACCATTACCTCTCCATTAGTCCCAAGATCAATGGCTGCAATTGGGCCTGGAGGCTTGTCAAACTCAAAATATGCTAAACAAGCTAGTGCATCTGAGCCAACAAACCCACCGACCAAGGGCGGCAGGTTCACAGATGCGTCTTCAGGAAAAATTCCGCCTAAAAGTTTATTTGCATTTTTTATGGCTAAGTTGCTCACTGGTTGAAAAGGGGATACAGCCAATTTGTCTACGGGTAATTTTGCCAGCAAATGATGCATGGCGGGATTTCCCACAATGGTTACCGTTTTTACTCGCTTCAATATTTTCTTGGATAATTTTAGCGCATCAATTGCATGGTTGATTGAAGCCAAGGCTAGTTTATGCAATCTCTCTGCGTTTTTCTGATCGTTAGATGCTGATGCCAGTCTCGAGATTATATCTGCCCCAAATACAGCTTGTTGATTTAGGGTGGCTGCTCCAGCGCAAACTTCTCCATCGTCTAAGGTCGTGATATATGCGGCAACCGTTGTAGTTCCTAAGTCAATTGCCAACCCCAGTGGAATATTTTTTTCTCGCTTATATCTGGAGCTGCCACGAAAGGCTTTGTTTGAGTAAACGACTACCGGTGTTAGTATGACGGACGTGTCATCTTGGATCCTTGCACGGCAGGCAAGGCGTGTGCCCACTGCAATTTCTCCTTGTAATAGATGTTCTAGTTCTATTTCGTCAGGTTCTGTTAACCCACCTTCGTTGATTACCTTGCATAAACCACAAGTTCCTCTCCCTGCACAGGGTTGCTCAAGAGGTAGCTCGGTTGTGGCGATTATATCGCCTAATAGCAAACCTTTTTCAGCCTCAATATTTTTCTCTTCTTCTCCGTATATAAGTGTGACTTTTTGTTTTTTCATAGTAGTACTTCAATGTTTATTGAGAAAATTAATGGGATGCGGTGTATTGATCTTTGTACCGGCAAGTTTCGTTCATATGGCAATAATCGCACGTTTTGTCACTTGATTTTATCTCAGCCCCCACACCAATCACCATTGAAAGAGTTTTTCTTGGTAGCATCAAGTAACTTGGAGTGAGTGTAATTTCCAGCTCTTCTGCATTTAGAAGTTTGAAGATTTGCGATTGTCCTTCTTTCACGCCCCAGCCAATCATTCCTGGGTTTAGAGGGATCGTTGTTTCCAGGTTTTCCTCGGCGGCCTTTTCTCCAAAATATGTGCAGATCGAGTTAGCAAGTGCTTCAACGGCCGCAGAACCGACTCCTTCTATTGCCAATCCTAGGACAGGGTCTGTTTTTATTTTCTCAAGTGAATATTCTTCGAGTTTTGCGCCTATGGTGCAAAGAACAGCGATTATCTTTTCTGCTGAGAACAGATGTTGTGCAATCAATTTCCCCTTTAGTTCATTTTGACCTTCAAGTAATAAGCGCTCATGTTTTACAGACAGTACATTCAACTCGCGGAAAATGACCTTGGAATCCAAAAATGGCCGGGATTGCTCTAACGCACTCGTAGCAATCTCTACCAGTCTTGGTTTTCGTTGTCGAATAATTTGAGGGTCTGCCCCCTGCGCTTTCAGAACTTGATCAACGTCAATATTTAGAGGGATTCCTTGCAGAATGGGCATATTATTTTTTTTGAGTGGCGCGATAATGAGTAATATAAGCCCGTCCGAAATCATCCTTTCCTAATAAGAGGTCTGCCGCTTTTATGATCCCGTTCAGTTTAGCAGGGTCAGTGATCATGCAGTTTGCTCCAGCTTGAATTGCTAAAGCTAGAAAAGCCTGATTAATTGTATGCCTGTCTGGGAGACCAAAGGAAACATTGCTCGCGCCCAAATTAATATTAACACCAAATTCTTTGCGAATTGAAGCAATTGCTTCAAGAGTAACTGTTGCAGCGTTATGATCTGCTCCAACAGTTAGCACGAGTGGATCTATGACCACGTCTTCTTCGGAAAGGCCAATTTTTACAGCCCGTTCGAGAATTTTCCCTGCGATCGCCACTCTTTTTTCAGCTGTTTTTGGAATTCCATCATCATCCATGGTTAATCCAATAACAGCGACTTGATATTCTTTTACAAGAGGGAGGATATTTTCCAGAGACTTTTCCTCGCCATTTACAGAATTAACCAAAGGCCGCCCAGGTGCTACAGCCAAGCCTGCAGCAAGCGCTTTTGGGTTAGCTGAGTCTAAACAAAGAGGAATATCGAAGTGTTCAGCTACCAACGTAACCACAGCAGGAAGTAATTCAACCTCGTCTTCTCCAGGGACACCAACATTGATATCCAATATGTCTGCGCCCGCATCAATTTGTTTTGTGGCGATTTCCAACACATAGTCCATATTTCGCTCTGTAAGCATTCGGCTAAGTTTTTTTCGTCCTGTGGGGTTGATTTTTTCCCCAATAGTTCGAACTAGGCCATCTGTGTTGATAGAAACTTCTGTGCTTTTAGCTCTGAGAATTGTCTTCATAGTATTTCAAACCTTTTTCTGATAGATATAGGGTATTCAAAAACACCTTGTCAAGGAAATGCTTTTTGCGAGTACCAAAAGAGCATTATGAAATTCTCGTAAATTATAGTGAGCAATAGGCAAAACGTCAAGAATAAAGGAAAACGAAAAGAGGGTAGATTAATTTTACGAAAAACAATGTTTTTTGTTGACTTAATTACGAAATTCGTTATAATGGGGAGATGTTAGACAAAAAAGATCGTGCAATTATCTCATTGCTTCAGTATGATGGACGGATTCCCTACACTAAAATAGCTGAGAAATTAAATATTACTGAGGGTTCTGTGCGTCATCGAGTAAAACGTTTGCTCGATGATAAGAAACTACAGATTGTTGGTATTACTCAACCTGAAGAAATGGGGTGGAACGAATCAGGCGTAATCGGGATTACTGTGCAGCCTAGTCTCATCGTGGAGGTGGCTGATGCAATAGCCCAATTACCAGAAGTATCCTATCTGGTTCAGGTTGCTGGAGAATTTGATTTTTTTGCTGAGGTCTATTGTAGAGATAGGGATCATTTCGTTTCTTTCTTGAATACTAAGTTGCAGCAAATTCCTGGTGTAGAGCGGTCTCAATCTTTTATTATTTTAAAAATGCATAAATTGTCTTCTCGCTGGGGAGAAGGTGAGGCAGAAGCACCGCCGAAGGAATTCATCACAACCTGAAAAAATGATACGCTAGAATCTAAAAAAGTTTGATCACAGGAAATATCTATGCGTTGGAATCAGCAATCAAAGAAAATAGCAGAACTCATTCACCAAAAGTCAATGGAGATTCTCTCTGAAGTTGGCTTCTGTGTGCCTGAGGAAAGTGTGCTTCAAACTTTGGTACAAGCTGGTTTTATTGTTGATAAAGAAAGTCAGATGGTGCGGGTAACACAAGAATTATTAGACACAGCTTTGAAAACCCTGCCAAAAGACGTGAAATTATATAATCGCTCTGGCTCAAAAGAACTGGATTTGAAAGGAATGTCCCATTTTATGGGAGCGGGAACACCGGTCAATGTGCAGGATTTGGAAACTGGCGAGAGGCGGGCGGCAACTCGAAAAGATGTACGTAATTTTGTGATTCTGCAAGACGCCCTGTCGCAAGTGGATATTGTACGCCCGACTGTAACAGCGACAGATATAGGGGAAAACTCTGATTTGGTAGAGATCGCTGAGTTATTACTTCATACAAATAAACCACTTGTTCACCGCACTCTATCTCCAGAAAGAGTAGATGCGGCAGCTGAGATGCTATCGGTAGTAGCAGGAGGAGAAGAGTTTCTCGGAACGAATCCGCGTTTTGCTACACTTTATTGCCCAATCAGCCCCGCTTATTTCACCAAAGGAAATATCCAGTGCATGTTGGCTTGGGCAAAGTATGGCGTGCCGATTACCTTGCTTAGTATGGCAATGGGTGGCGCATCTGCCCCCGCGACCCTCTTGGGTGAGTTGCTGGTCATCAATCTGGAAATTTTGGCCTGGATTATTGTGCTGCAAATTCTTTTCCCCGGCACGCCTTTGATATACGGGAGTGTTTCAAGCGTGCTTGATATGCGCACCGGTATTTTGCCCTTAGGGTCTCCTGAGCGCGGGATGATTAACAGCGGCGCGGCGATTATGGCAAATTATTACGGAATCCCTTCAATGTGCGGTGGTTTATCTTCAGACGCAAAAGAAGTAGATGTGCAGGCAGGCTTTGAAAAAGCAGTTACAGCATTCCCATTATTGGCTGAAGGCGCCAGCATTATTTACGGCGTAGGCGCAGTTGATGCTGGAGCGGCCATATCTTTCAATCAAATGGTGATGGACAACGAGCTAATTGGCGGTCTTCGCAGGATGATGACAGGCATCACTTTACACGATTTAGACGAAGAAGCAGCATTGATCAAATCTAATATCCCGCGCGGCAATTTCATGAAAGAGAAACATACCCGCCGAAATTATAAGCGTCATTGGCAGCCAGAATTGCTCAACAAGGAAGCCTATGAAACCTGGATGAAAAAGAGTATACGGGTTGCAGAAAAAAGTCGTGAGAAAGCCAAAGATATCTTAGATTCGCATCAGCCACCCCGACTTCCCATAGAAACTGAAAGTGAAATCGAGCGGATTTTGCGAAAAAATCTTGGAGATAATTTTTCTTTGGATTTGGATGATGCTCTGAGATGACGAAAAGTGGACACGTCGCAGCGCACGTGGTTTGGGCTTGAGTGCCATACCCGAGCAGATTCGCGGCTTGAGCAAGACAAAATTTACGCCACGAAAATGTTGACCAGCGGCACGCAAGTTGAGGTCACGTTCGGTGCGCGGTTTTTCATCCTATCGCACTAAAAATTGAAAAAATAATTGGAGGTAGCTAATAGAGAGATAGTCATGTAATTTCTTGCACGTAGTAAATTGATTTCTTTAGATACCAAGAGGAGAGTTTTATGTCAGAAATATTTGAAAAATTGGCTCAGGCAGTCATTGATGGTGAGCCGGAAGATGCCGTTGCGCTCGCAACAGAAGCTCTTGAGCAAGGCGTTAATCCCCTAGAGTGCATTACAAAGGGACTCACTGTGGGGATCCAAAAAGTAGGCGAGTTGTTTGCAAGCGGTGAATACTTTTTGCCTGAATTGATCATTGGGGCAGATGCGATGAAAGGTGGGCTGGATGTCCTTGAACCAGCCTTGTTGGGGGGGCAAAAACGTGAGGTTGTTGCCCAAGTTGTTCTGGGAACTGTTGAGGGCGATTTGCATGAGATCGGCAAAACGCTGGTCGGCACAATGCTGACCGCTAATGGATTTCAGGTAAAGGATATTGGTGTTGATCAACCAGCCTCGGCATTTGTTGCTGCAGCTAAAGAAGTTGATGCCACAATTATTGGCGCATCTGCGTTGTTGACGACCACCATGCTGCAACAAGAAAAGTTGGTTCAGGCTCTGACTGAAGCCGGCTTGCGAGATAAAGTAAAGGTGATGGTCGGAGGGGCACCCGTTACAGACACTTATTCGAAAAAAATTGGCGCAGATGGCTATGCTGAAGATGCCATCTCTGCTGTTGATTTAGCTTTTCGCTTGGCTGATGCTCCTGCATAATTTTAGCCAAGTATCATATTCTTTTAGTTCATATTCATAAACCGAGGAGGCATAAAATGAACTATCGTAAAATGTTAAGGGGTTTGGTATTTGGGCTTATTGCGCTCATGTTGGTTATGGGTGTAGCAGGTTGTGGAGACTCAAAAGCTGATGAAGACAGCAACAGCATCACGATTCTCATACCTGATAACCCCGTAGCATTCAATGGCATAAACACCGACACAGGCTATGAGCAGGCATTGGGAGAATTGGTGATGCTCTCGCTGGCAGAAACTGATCCCGATGGCAATCTCTACCCGGAATTGGCAGTTGAAATTCCCACTGTCGAAAATGGTGGTGTGGTCGTCGATGAGGATGCTTGGACAATGGTCGCCACCTGGAAGCTTCGCGAAGATGTCTATTGGGCTGATGGTGAGCAGGTCACTGCTGATGACGTTGTCTTCACCTGGGATGCTATGGTGGATGCTGGGGCATGGTACGCGCCGATGGATTACACAGAATCGGTTGAAAAGGTTGATGACTTCACGATCCTTGTTACCTTTAACTCTGTATTTCCTGCTTATAATCTTCAGTTTGGTGGGGAAGATGTTTTCATCTATCCCGAGCACTATTGTGACGCTGAGGCGGGCTTTTACGAATGGAATTGCGATGATCAACCTTTGAGCAGTGGCCCTTATATCCTTGAAGAATGGGTTGCCGATGATCACCTGACATTTGTTAAAAATACGAACTATTTCGAAGAAGGCAAACCAGCCATCGATAAAGTCATCGTCCAGATCGTTCCTGAAGAACCCGTAAAACAGGCCATGATGCTTGAAGGCGATGCCGATCTCCACTATTGGCCTGCTGAACCTGCCTCCGATATTTATAAAGAGGAAGGCAATGCTGCCGATTATGTGAAATCACCAAGTGAACGCTGGGTAATGCGATTGATCCCTAATATGTATGTAAAAGGTGATCGTGAGACTCCACACCCGTTCATCTCTGATGTACGCGTTCGACAAGCTTTGCGTATGTCCATTGATGTAGATACGATCATCAATGATATTTTCCTCGGATACGGCGTACCGGTCTGGAACGATTTTTTCCGACCGCCATTCAACAGTTGTGGTATCCCTAGGCCTGAGTTTGACATGGAAGGTGCTAAGGCACTACTCAAAGAAGCTGGTTGGGAAGACACCGATGGCGATGGTGTAAATGAGTGCCATGGCTGTCTGAACGCTGAAGAAGGCATGTTGATGAGTATGGAATTCGTTATCTACGCTGAATATGGCGAAACTCTGGAATTGGCACAGCAGTTCATTGCAGAAAGCTGGAAATCGATAGGCATTGATACGGATCTGCAGATGATCGAAGGTGCCATCATGTGGGCCGAAGTTGAAGATGGCGGCACTGAAATGGCCGGAAATTTTGAGATGGATATGTGGGATGATGGCTATCCTGGCACCGATCCATCTGACCAGATCTGGACTTTCTACTCATCCGGAAGCGATTGGAATTACGGTCGCTGGGTTAATGAAGATATGGATGGCTGGATCGATGAATTCTATGGACTGGATGAAGAGTACCGGTTGGAAGTTGCCTGTGAAATGGCTACTATACTTGAAGCTGAATTGCCGCAGATATTGCTTTTCTCCACACTGGAACAACACGGTGTTTCTACACGGCTTCAGGGTGTTCTACCCTCAGCCAATGACCCCGTGACCTGGAATGTTGCTGATTGGACGCTCGAATAAAAGCATTTAGCAATAAGTATGTATAGTTAGGATTTTCAATGGGGGGCAAAGCCCCCCATTGAAAATATTTTTTATAGGAGTGAATATGGGAACATATATCATACGTCGCTTGCTTCAGGCTATCCCGATGCTGCTTTTGGTCAGCATTGTTCTTTTTGCGCTGGTCAATATCGCGCCTGGCGGGCCAATGAGTGCCTACAGCCGTTCAAATCGGATGCCTGAAGAGAAGAAAGAAGCGATCAGGCGGTCATTTGGCCTTGATAAACCTTTGCCGGTTCAATATATTGTCTGGTTGATCGGAAACGACTGGATGGAGGTTGATGAGGATGGAGATGGGGTTATGGACGGCTATGGTTCCCGGAGAGGTATCTTGCGCGGTGATTTTGGTTTTTCATATAAGAGTCGTGAACCTGTATTAGACCTAATTGCAGACAGACTGCCCAATACGGCTTACTTGATGTTCTTTACACTGCTCTTCACCGGAATTGTTGCTGTTCCAATCGGCATCGTTTCAGCGATCAAGCAATATTCTACTTTTGATATTACAGCCACAACACTTTCATTCATGGGGCAAGCCATCCCTGAGTTTTGGCTGGGCCTGCTCTTAATCCTGATCTTTTACGCTACCTTAAATAATCCGTTTACTGGCGAATCCCTTTTCCCCTCAGGCGGTATGTATACCTTGGGAGAGGATTTCTCCATTCTGGATAGAGCCCATCATTTATTTCTTCCCGTTTTAATGGGGCTAGTGGGGTGGGTGGCTTGGTATTCACGCTTTCTGCGCTCCAGTATGCTGGAAGTTATCAACCAAGACTACATTCGCACGGCGCGCGCAAAAGGACAAACTGAACGAAAAGTTCTTTATAGACATGCTCTCAAAAATGCACTTATCCCTTTGGTAACCATGTTTGCCTTAGATTTTCCATTTATTTTCACAGGCTCTCTGTACGCCGAACTGCTTTTTTCCTGGCCGGGAATGGGTCGTTTATTCTATACTGCCGCCACAGGCAGAGATTATCCGATTTTATTGGCGATCTTGATTATTGGAGCAGGCATAGTAGTCATAAGCAATTTATTTGCCGATATCGCTTATGCATATTTAGATCCACGGGTTCGTTATGACTAATTCAGAAAATCAACAAACTATGAACATCAACGAAGAAAATAACGAAATAAAGTTTCAAATACGCCCACCAGAGACAATGACTTCTCTAGCCTGGAAGCGATTTCGCCGCCATCCGGGTGCTATGGTTGGGTCAGTTGTACTGATTCTTTTGATTTTAGCGGCAGTCTTTGCAGACCTTTCTCCGTATGATCCTGAAATATCAGATATCGCGAACAGGTATCAGGCACCCTCAATCGAACATCCTTTTGGTACTGACGGGTTAGGAAGAGATCTCCTAACCCGAACACTTTTTGGAAGTCGGGTCTCCATGTCTGTTGGCTTGATGGTTGTTGCCATAACCTTATCGATTGGTGTTCCTATTGGCTCAATTGCTGGATATTATGGTGGGTGGATCGATAATATTCTCATGAGAATTATTGATGCAACACTCGCTATCCCTTCGCTAATGTTCTTGATCCTGTTAAGCGCCATCCTACGTGAGGCAGATCTCCCTTTTGTGCGAGGGAATAGTGTAATGACTATTGCGGTGGTTCTCGGGGTTCTTTCCTGGCCAACTGTTGCCCGATTGGTACGGGCTGTATTTCTAACTGTTCGTGAGATGGAATATGTTAAAGCGGCACAAGCTTTGGGGGCGTCTGATGTGAGAATGATGCTTCAAGAAATTCTGCCGAATGGCTTTGGTCCAATTATTGTAGAATCTACATTGGGCATTGGCTATGCCATTATGGAAGAATCAGGGCTTTCGTTTTTAGGATTTGGGATCATGCCGCCTACACCAAGCTGGGGCAATATGCTCAATAATGCGCAAAGTCATTTACTCCAGTACCCTTGGTTGGCATTTTTCCCTGGTTTGATGATTTTCCTGACGATTATTTCAGTGAATTATATTGGCGATGGGCTGCGAGATGCGTTAGACCCATATAAAATTCTAGGTAAAGTGGAATAGGAAGAATCTCAACTAGGAAGGAATTAACAAGTATCTCTATGTCATCAGCCCCCAATATAATTGAGCCCATCAAAACCCCATATAAACTAAACTTCTTGGGAGAGAAGCAACTTGATGACCTTCAAGAAGCAACACTTCAGATTTTAGAGAATACGGGCATTCAATTTCCTACTGAAAAAGCATTGTCTATTTTTGCCGAACACGGTGCGGAAGTTGATAACGATTCGCAAATTGTGAAAATCCCGCGCAAATTGGTTTTCGAAGCGATGTCAACAGTGCCGCGCTATTTTACTTTGGGGGCACGAAACCCGGATTTCGATTTAAAGCTACAAGATGGTGTTTCCTTTTTTACGAATGATGGCTGTGGCCATAATGTCGTTGATTCAAAGACTGGAGAACACCGTGCCTCACAAAAATCTGATGTAGGCATGATGGCGCGCATCAATGATTACCTATCCTCTATGGCTTTTAGCTGGACAATGGTCAGCGCGCAGGATTGTGGCATCACATCACCGCTTCACGAGATGGATATCACTTGGAGAAATAACACCAAACATTATCAGAGCGTGACCATGATGGGCGAGGAAATTTGCCGTTATGGGGTCGAAATGGCAACAGTACTGCGCGGCAGTCTGGAAGAAGTGCGCCAACGTCCCCCTATCTCTCTGATTGTATGCACGATTGCCCCATTGGTGCAAGATAAAGAAGCCATCGAAGGCGCGCTCGTGCTTGGAGAAGCAGGCATCCCAATTGTGCTTATGTCTATGCCGACTATGGGCACAACCGCGCCAGCAACTTACGCGGGAGCCTTGGCTATGGGGGATGCAGAAATCATCAGCGCGACGGTGTTAATGCAGTTGGCTAATCCCGGTACCCCGGTTTTTCATTCGATTCTACACGCTTGGGCAGACCCTCGCACCGCGGCTTATGTCGGTTATTCGCTGGATGCTCGTGCTCGTTACGCGCCCGTAGAAATGGCGCATCATTGGGGCATGCCCGCGCTTGGCGGTGCGTTTGGCACTGAGAGCACCGAGCTAAATAGTTGGCAATCAGCCGCCGAAGTCGCTACAGATCCTCTTCTTGTGGGTTTGGCTGGCGCAGAAATTGTTACCGGCATTGGTCTGCGTGATACCTATACACTGCTCTACCCCGAAGCCATTATTCTCGATGACGATATTTATCATCGGGCGCGCCACTCTTTGCTTGAGATGGATGTCAGCCCTGAAACGCTGGCGATTGATGTGGTCGAGAGTGTCAAACCCGGCGGTCATTTTTTGAGCCAGAAACACACCCGCAAATATATGCGTACGGCGATGAAGCGGACGATTATCCAGCAATTGGATTCAACGGGCAAATATCGCGATCCTGTCGAATATGCCCGTGAAAAAGTTCTTTGGATTTTGGAGAATCATCATCCTGAACCGCCCCCTTCAGATGTGCAGAAGGAAATTAATCGGATTTTAGCCTCAGCGGATAAAGAATTACGTTCTTAGCCAGATATGAAACCGCATCGCGCGTGATTTGGGCTTGAGTGCCGCACCCAAACAGATTCGCAGCTTAAGCGGAATAACGTTTACGCCAAGAGGATTTTGAATAACGCCACGCAAGTTAAGGGCACGTGCGATGCGAGGCTTTTCATCCGATCAAATATAAGAGCATCTCTATATCAAGAAAAAATAGGAAGCAAAAAATGTATACTAAAACACCGCCCATCCAACCTATCAGGCCTGCATATCGTATTCGCATTCTCAGCGATGAACAACTGGAAAAATTCAAAGCGAATACCTTTGAAATTCTTGAGAAAACAGGGATTCACTGTCCTTCAGAGCGCGCGTTAAAAATATACGCTGATCACGGGGCGAAGGTTGATTTTGAGAAGCAAATTGTCAAACTTTCAGCGGATGTTATTCTTGAAGCACTCTCTCATGCGCCGCGCTACTATACGATGGGAGGGCGTACTGAGGCTTTCGATTTGGATTTGTCAAAAGGCCTCGCCTATGAAGCTACAGACGGCACGGGCACAAAAACTATTGACTATGTGACGGGAGAATTGCGCTCCTCGATTAAAGACGACGTCGCCAAATCTGCCCGCATAGCGGATTATTTATCATCCATCAGTTTCTATTGGCCCATGGTCAGCGCACAAGATTATCCTTCCACACCTTCTCTCCACGAATTAGATGCCTCTTTTAATAATACGCTCAAGCATGTTCAAACACCGACTGTTGTTGAAGAAGTGACAACGCGTTATGCTATCGAAATGGCAAAAGTCGTAGCGGGGAATGAAGAAACGATGCGTAAACGCCCGCCTCTTTCCCTGTTGATTTGTACCATTGCCCCATTAGCACATGATGCTGAGAGCATGGATGCTGCCCTTGTCGCGGCCGAGGCAGGCATACCGGTCGGATTTATGGCTATGCCCAATACCGGTTCTACAGGCCCTGCTACCATTGAAGGCACAATTTCAGAAGGTGATGCCGAAATTGTCTCGGCCATGGTACTTATGCAGATGGCATATCCCGGTGCACCGATCTATCACTCCTTCATGCCAGGTATGACGCATCCGCGCACCGGGGCTTATATTTCACACGATGCCATAATTTACGCTGCAGGTGTAGAACTGGCGCATATGTGGGGTGTTCCTACTTTGGCAGGAACCTTCGGGGGTGGCGCATCCAAGCCAAGCTGGGAATCAACCATGGGTGGAGGTGTAGCATCGTTATTATGCGCTTTATGCGGATCAGAAACTGGCAGTGGAATGGGACTGCTGGAGGGCAGCACACTGCTCTACCCAGAAGGCCTTGTTCTCGATGCAGAGATTTATCACAGCGTGCGATCCAATGCAGGCGGGGTAGATATCAGCTCAGAAAACATGGCACTGGATGTTATCCACAAAGTAGGTCAACGAGGACATTACCTAAGTCAGCCCCACACCAGAGAGCATTTACGTAAACTTGGTTACTCGGAGGTGGTTTACACCCCTGATATGGATGGGAAATACCGAAATCCAATCGAAATGGCACGCGAAAAAACAGATTGGATTTTAGAAAATCATCACCCAACGCCATTAAGCGACCATCAACAAGCCGAACTGAACCGCATCCTGAAATCCGCGGATAAAGAACTCGCGTAAAGAGGTTAAACATTGGAAACCTTATTGCAAGTCCTATCCCAAGATGAAAAAGACGGTATCCACGAGCGCACCCTGAAGATTCTGGCTGAAACGGGGGTTCAAGTCAAAACAGCCAAAGGACGCAAATACCTCAAAGATGCTGGTGCAGACGTGGATGAAAACACTCAAATTGTGTGTTTCCCGCGTGATTTGGTTGAAGAATCTCTCCGTTTAGTACCCAAGAAATTTAGCTTGGGCGCACGTCGCCCTGGTTGGGATTTGCCCATGAACGCAGGCGATTGCACGCTCATGCCTGATGGTGAAGGCATCTCGATCGTTGACCGAAAAACAGGAGAACATCGACCAACCACCTACAAGGATTGGTTGGAGTCTACTCGCCTAAGCGATGCTATGGATGAGATTGGCGTATATTGGGCAATGGCAGAACCCGGCGAAATGGGTGAGTCCGTATCCGATTCTATTTGCCACTGGAGAAAAATGTTCAGCAATTTCTCCAAGCATATTCAGGACTCTTCAGCAACAGCCGAAGAAAGCCGCTGGCTCTTGGAAGTTTTGCAAGTAATCTTTGGCGATAAAGAAACTATTCGAAAAAAACACCCTTACTCGTTTTTAGTTTGCCCGCAATCACCGTTAATTATCGAAGAGCAACATACCGATGCCTATCTTGAACTCGTTGGCTGGGATATCCCCATCGCCGTTATGCCCATGCCCCTCATGGGCGGCACCGGTCCCGGGAATATGCTCTCAATGACGATTTTGGGTAATTGCGAAGTCTTATCAATGCTTTGTCTCGTTCAGGCAGCTTCTCCCGACACACCCTTTATTTATGCGCCTGCCCTCGCGGTGATGAATCCCCGCACTGGGATGCTAAGCTCTGGTGCAATAGAGAATGGATTACTCAGCAGTGCCGCTGTTGAGATGGCTCGCTATTATGAACTACCAGTCGAAGGCTCTGGTGGCGGCACCGATACCCATGCTCCGGGAATCCAGTCCACTTATGAGCGTTCTTTGAACGTAATGCTGCCCATGCTCTCTTGGCCCGATTTGATGGTTGGTGCCGGGTTGCTGGGTGGCTCAATGATCTTGAGTCTCGAGCAATTGGTTATTGATGCGGAAATGTTCAGGATGAATAAACAGGCTCATCGTGGCATTAATGCAGATGGTAATTCCTGGCTGGATGATGTCATTCAGCATGTTGGTCCAGGCGGGCATTTCCTTGGCGAGAAAACTACAGCCGCTAATATGCGTTCTGGCGAATGGCTGCTTCCCAATATCGGCGTGCATCAACCTCGGCAGGCATGGGAAAATGCTGGGAAGAAAGATATTCTCGAAGAAGCCCGTGAAAAAGTGGATCACCTTTTAGTAACTCACAACCCCTTGCCGCTTGGTGAGGAGGTTGAAAAAGAGCTCGATAAAATTGAAGAACGAGCTAAATAGGATGAAGAGCCGCGTCGTGCGTGACCTGAACTTGCGTGCCGCCAATCAACATCTTCGTGGTGTAAACGGTATTCCGTTTATGCAGCGAATCTGCTTGGGTGCAGTACGCAAGCCCAAAACACGTGTGACGCGGTTTAACATCCGCAAAAAAAGGATATAGGAACAGAATGAAAACCACATCTTTTTGGTCAGACGATTATCCCCGCCCAAGCGACCTCGCGGTCGTGGATGAAATCCCATCAGAAATAGACGTTGCCATCATCGGCGGCGGCTATACGGGATTGAGCGCGGCGCGCACACTTGCCGAAAATGGGACAAGCGTTATTGTGTTGGAGCGCGAAACGATTGGTTGGGGAGCCAGCTCGCGTAATGCGGGCATCACTGGCAGCAGCCTGAAAGCCGGGATGCCGACCATCTTTAAACGCTATGGCAAAGAATACGGTTTGAAGTTTTGGGAATCTTCGCTAGACATGTTGGAACTGATCAAAGACCTCGACAATGAAGAAGGAGTAGATTTTGATTGGCACCAGAGTGGCGATTTGGGCTTGGCATTCAAAGCCTCTCACTTTGACAGCATGGTAACCAGAGCGAAATGGTCCAAGGATAATCTGGGGGGTGACGTAGAAATAGTGCCACCCTCCAAAATGCGAACGAAAATTGGTAGCGATGCTTATCATGGAGGCATTATTGATAAACATGGTATTGGCTTGCACCCGGCAAAGCTCGTTTTTGGTCTGGCAGAAGTAGCCGCTCGAAAAGGCGCGCTTTTATGCGAAGAAGCTGGTGTTTTTAAAATCGAAAAAAAAGCGCAGGGCTTCATATTGCATACCATTAAGGGTGTACTGAAAGCCAAAGAGATTGTTGTGGCGACCAATGGATACACAGATCGGTTGGTGCAAAAACTCAATCCCAAAACTTTCCCGGTGGGTAGCTATAGTATTGTCACTGAGCCGTTATCAAAAGAGTTGCAAGATGAAATCAGCCCCGAAAACCATGTCTTCTTTGATTCGAAGTGGTTTCTCAATTATTTCCGATTAACTCCAGATGGACGTATGCTTTGGGGAGGACGCAACGATCTGAGTACAACTCTGGATTTAGAAAAATCAGCGAATACCCTGCGCGCTCAAATGGTGCGTGCTTTCCCTCAATTGGCAGATGTTCCGGTCACTCATACCTGGACAGGTCAACTAGGCTTAACTTTTGATCTTATGCCCAATATCGGTGTTGAAGATGGCATTCACTATGCCTTTGGCTACGGCGGTCATGGATTGCATACGGCCCTTTATTTGGGTCGCGAGATAGCTTGGCTTCTCACAGGCAAGATAAAAAGTAGCCCTTATATGGAGATTCCCCACCAGACTTATTTCTTCTACCGTGATAAGCCCTGGTTTTTACCTTTTGCTGTTAGCTTTTATAGATTCCGTGATTGGATATCTTAGTTTTGTCATTTACTTTTGAGAAATCTCAAAAGTTTATAATCATATAGAGCAAGTTAATTCTTTTAAGGAGAATGATCGATGAAAATCACAGTTCTTGGTGGTGCTGGAAAGATGGGCTGCATCTCAGTTCAATCCTTGGTGCTAGATGACCGCGTGGATGAAGTAGTCATTGCCGACATCAACACCGAACAAGCCCAGGTCGTGGCTGATTATTTAGATAGCCCGAAAATCAGCATTCAAAAAGTAGATATCAACGACGAAGAAAGCCTTATGAAGTCATTAGAGGGGGCAGATGCTTGTCTGAACGCCGCAATATATTATGTGAACTTGCCTGTGATGGAAGCCTGTCTTAAGTCTAAGGTGCCCTATACAGATATGGGAGGATTATTTTACGGGACAAGAGAACAACTTAAATTACACGATCGATATGCCGCAGAAGGGGTTAGCGCGGTATTATGCATGGGGTCTGCTCCTGGTGTGCCCAATATCCAAGCTCGCTACGCCGCTGATAGATTGGATTCCATCGAGAGCATAAAAATTTATGATGGCATCAAACCCCCTCCACCAGATGACCTCCATTTTTCCTATGCGGTTCCAACCATTGTAGATGAGTTGACAGTAGAGCCGATGGTTTTCGAAAACGGTGAGTTTGTTGCTAAACCGCCCTTGAGTGGTTTCGAAGATTACTGGTTTGAAGCTCCTTTGGGCATGATTCCTATGCATTTATCTTTGCATTCAGAAGTTGCCACATTGCCCGTTACATTCAAAGATAAAGGCATTAAAGAATGCTTTTTTAAGATCAATTATTGGGGCATGTCCAAGTTGATGGTTGAAAAATTGCAGGTGCTGGCGGACTTTGGCTTCACAAGCGCAGATGCGGTAAATGTTAAAGGAAGTTCTGTCACACCGCGTGACTTGGCAATTTCTTTGCTCTCAGGGAAGGTGCATTCTCTTACCGATTTGCTGGCTCCTCCCACGCTAAAACCACCAGATTGGGCAAAAGAAATCGTTACCGAAATTCATGGCACCAAGGATGGCGAGGAAATTACTTACCGTCTGGGCACACTGACGTGTAAAGGTGCCCTGCCTACTGGTTTGGTTCCAGCAATAGCTGCCATCTGGCTTGCTGAGGGACGTGTGAAACCAGGTGTATACCCACCTGAAGCTGCCCTTGATCCCGAGGACTTCTTCAAGGAACTTGAAAAGCGGGATGTCTTCACGAAAGTAACTGTTTCGCAAATGGTTTAAAATAAGAAAGAACGTCCCGCAGGTTTAAAGAAAGTAAATTGATTTCATCAACCTGCGGGACGGTTATCTCATCGAAACGCAAAAGTATCAATTAAGTTTTTTAGGAAAAAATATGGGAACTAGCCAAAGAGAAAAAGACACAAACATTAAAAACAAAAAAACAGAGGATGATTTTGTAGTTGTAGATAATTTGGTCAAGCACTTTCCTGTTCGGGGGGGCATACTTAAGAGAGTGGTTGATTGGGTACAGGCTGTGGATGGAGTCAGCTTTACCGTAAAAAAAGGGGAAACGCTGGGTTTGGTAGGTGAATCTGGATGTGGCAAAACAACGGTAGGCATGACAATGTTGCGCCTGCTGGACCCAACCAGCGGAAGTGTAAAGATTGACGGAACGAATATCTACGACCTCGACCGAAAAGGTCTTAAGGCAATGCGCCGAAAAGCCCAGCTAATTTTTCAGGACCCTTATGCATCCTTGAATCCTCGTAAGCCAATTGGGGATTCTATTATGGATGGTTTGGAGATCCATAAAATAGGGAAAGCAAAAGAAAGACGCGATGTCATGGTGGATTTACTTCAAAAAGTAGGTATGCAAGAATATCATGCCCATCGTTATCCCCATGAATTTTCAGGCGGACAACGACAAAGAATTGGAATTGCTCGCGCCTTGGCTCTAAAACCGGAATTCATTGTCTGTGATGAACCGGTCTCGGCTTTGGATGTTTCAATCCAATCGCAAGTACTAAATCTCCTCCAGGACCTTCAGGAAGAATTTAATCTGACTTATTTATTTGTTGCACATAACCTCTCGGTGATTGAACATATTTCAGATCGGGTTGCCGTCATGTATTTAGGCAAAATCGTAGAATTAGCTCCCTGTGACGATTTGTTTATAAAACCCTTGCATTATTACACCCAAGCCCTGATGTCCGCGATTCCAGTCGCAGACCCAGAAGCGAAAATAGAGCGCATTATCTTGGAAGGTGAAGTCCCAACCCCCATCAATCCGCCCTCAGGATGTCGATTCCATCCGCGTTGCACTGCGGCTACAGAGAAATGCAAATTAGAAGTGCCTCCGCTCATAGAATATAGACCAGAGCATTGGTCAGCTTGTTGGCATGTGGAATTATAAAATTTACTTTACGAGACACCTTGACCCAAAGGAATAAATATGAAAAAAAATGAAGACAAAGCAGTCCTGGAGGTTTCTAACCTAAGAACATATTTCCATACCGAAGATGGCGTAGTAAAAGCGGTAGATGGTTTAGATTTTCACGTAAACGCTGGTGAAATCGTGGGGCTGGTTGGGGAATCTGGGTGCGGAAAAACAGTTACATCGCTTTCCATTATTGGGCTAATAGCCTCCCCTGGCAAAGTACAGGGAACAATAAAATTTGAAGGCAAAAATATGCTGAATTTGTCTACAAATGAAATATCAGAAATTCGTGGAAATTACATGTCCATGATTTTTCAACAACCACAGAGCAGCCTAAACCCAGTCCTTACCGTGGGAGAGCAAATCACCGAAGTTCTACACATCCACAAAGATATAAAAAAAGACGAAGCTTGGGATGAAGCGATTGAGATGCTTCGACTGGTTGGTATCCCTGCCCCTGAAAAGAAAGTCCATGCTTACCCCCACGAGATGTCTGGTGGGCAGGCGCAAAGAGTGATGATAGCGATGGCTCTCATTCTAAAGCCAACCTTATTGATCGCTGACGAACCAACCACCGCATTGGATGTCACCATTCAGGCGCAAATCCTGGATCTAATGCGCGGTCTCAACAAGAAAATGAATACCGCCGTTATTCTAATCACCCACGATCTAGGCGTAATAGCCGACATGGTCAGTTGGGTTGCTGTGATGTATGCGGGGAAAATTGTCGAACAAACCTCCATTAAAGCCCTTTTTGCCGAGCCGCTACACCCATATACGCAAGGTCTCATCGGCTCCATTCCCATTCTTGGACATAAAAAGAAACGGCTGGACGTTATCCCGGGCGTTGTCCCGAACCTCGTCAACTTGCCTCCCGGATGTGCTTTCGCCTCTCGTTGTGATCAGAAGATCGAAGTTTGCGACCAGAAAATGCCCGATTTAATAAAATTGAAACCCGGGCATGAGGTACGTTGCTGGTTATATCAAAAATAGAGTCAGAAAAATTATTTGGAATTTAAATATCATCCCGCAGATTTTTCTCTAATGGATAATGAGAACCTGCGGGATTTTTAATTGGAAATAGCACCGCAACGCGCGTGGATTTAGGCTTGCGTGCTGTACCCAAACATCTTCGCGGCGTAAACGAAATCGCGTCTACGCCAAGAAAATGTTGACCAATGCCGAGCAAGTTGAGGTCGAGTGCGAAGCGGCTTCTCATCCCCTTTATTATGTATAGGCAATATCGCTAAGGTATATCACCACGCCAGAAAGAACGATCATCCCTGCCCCGATAATTTGAATCAGGATCAATTTCTCACCCAGAAAAAGTATTGCCAGCACGCTAACGATAATCGGCGTGACCATCGACATGAGGGTCATATAAGATGCGGTGGCGAGATGGAGGGTGCGGTAGAGATAGATCCAAGCCATTGCCAGAGCAATGCCGCTCGCGATTGCGTAGAGAGTGAATGATGAATCAAATGAGCAACATGCCAGGGTGGTGTGAAGGTTTCCGAGCATTTCAGGAAAAAAAACAGAGATGGCGATAAGGGCAAAGAAGACGGGCAGGCTTGCCAGGGGCTTTTGCATTGTGACCACATCTGCGTTAACAGATTGTCTTTGCATGATTTTGCGTACTAAAACATTGCCCAATGACCAGCAAAAGCAGGCTCCCAAGATAAAAAGATCGCCAACTTTTGGCAACAGACTTTGCCCTTTTGTGGTTAGGAGGTAGGCACCAATGAGCATCACGAAAACGACTGCAATTTTTAACCCAGAGAGCTTTTCTTTAAGAATTAACCACGCGAAAAAGATGGTGGTTATAGTGGCTAATTTGACAAGGAATCCCGCGTTTATGGCATCTGTGAGTGCGATGCCGATGATGCTTAAATAAGTTCCCAAACCAGATTGGATGATATTGGCTAGGAATAATTCCCAAAATAATTTGGGTTGGTGCTTGAATAGTTTCCCTAGATCAGGACCCGATTTGGGGAGAAGCAAAATGGATAAAGTGGCGATGGTTGTAAAAATCAATATGATTTGAAAAGGTAGCACCATTGCCCCTGCGATGAATCCCAATTTGGCAACAAAAATCTGGAGTGCCCAGAAAGCTGAGAACATGAGTACATTGAAAAGGGGGGATTTCGAGATGGTTTTGATGGGTTTTTCTCCAAAATGTTATTAGGCTTATGCCCAAGTGAATTTAATGGTCAAGAAACTCGGTTTTTGTCGTGACTATAGAGCATTTCTGTGAAAACTAATGATATATAGCCAAAAGGGCCTTGGGAGAAAAGGAAAAACCGAGTTTCTTGATTTTCTTAGATAAAAATGGCAACAAGAGGTGTTTTTTTACACTTCTTGTTGCCAAAATGGAGTTTGTTTATACAAGGCAAGATTGTAAATAAGAAAACCTTATCTTGAAGTTCAGTCTAACTGGTCAGCGACCCAGTCCAAGCCGAGTTCGTCCAGCTTGGCGCGGGAGGGGATGCCAGTCTTTACGTCCCAGCCACATTGCTCAAAATATGAATCCAGCGCAGATTCGACTTCATCGCGGTCGAGTTTCCAGCCATCGCTTACGCCACCTTTGAGGGGCTTGAAGAGTTTTTCAGGGATAACGTCGTTTTTGCGATCCATGCCTTCGCGGGCGTTGAAGGCTCGCATCATATTCAGTCGGCGTTCGCCTACTTTTTGCAATTCTTCAAAGCTCATATCTTCCCAACCTGTGACAGTGCGCACCAACTCAACCATATCATTTGGGCCATAGAGTTGCCATGCAGGGCCATAGACAAATTGGCATAAATTCAGGCTATCCATTGTGCTGTACATTTGCTGTGAAGCGATCGTAAAGCGAATTTTTTCTGCGTTTAGCGAGCGAGCTTCCACGCCCTCCGTAAATCCTAAAACAGCCATGCGTTCGGCGTAGTATTCAAAATCATCTTCAAAAGATGGGTCATGTTCATGGGTCTGGTGGTCTGCGCCGTAGGGATTTGTCGCGTATATAACTGCCAAAGAGCGTTTCACGCGCGGCATATGGGCGGGGGCTTCTTGTCCTTTGAATGTGATTAAGTAGGCTTCTGTGCCACGACCAACTTCACTGGCAGCACGCTCGGAACCTTCAGCCAACAAATCGCCGAAGCCCTCGCGTTTGGCGATTTTCTCTGTTAATTTGACCATTGATTCTGCATTGCCCCACGTCAGGTCAAGACCGTCCGTGTCTTCCAGAGTCAATTTACCTTCGTTGAATGCTTCAAATGCCCAAGAAATGGTCGCGCCGCAGGAGATGGTATCCATGCCATATTTATTGCAAAGTTCGTTGGCTTTGCTGATGGCGCCTAAATCATCCACCGCGCAATAATTACCGAAAGTGGATGTTGTTTCATACTCTGGCCCACCATATTTGGGGTCAACTTTATAGTCGCCCTCAGTAATCTCTACTACACGTTTACAGCGCACGGTGCAGGCGTAGCAGGTATCTCGGCCTAGGCGATCCTGCTTTCCTTCGGCGGCTCCTCGTAAAATGGTATCGTACATGGTCGTGCCGTCAATGGGTTCCCAGCCATCAAAAACGCCGCTATTGTAGTTGTAGGTAGGCAAGGTGCCAGATGATTGATTCGCACCAGTTGTCTCGGCTGTGCCGTATTTTCCTAGCCCTGCAATATCAGATTCGGGAAAGTTCTTCGCGCCCCATTTTGCCAATTTTTTGAAAGCATCTTTATCAGCTACAGTAGGGCGTTTTTTGCCGCGCACGGCAATGGCTTTGAGATTTTTGGACCCCATCACTGCACCCATGCCAGTACGTCCATTTGCACGATTCGACATGCTGAAAATTCCAGCAAATCTAACGCCATTTTCTCCGGCAGGACCAATTTGCAGAACTTCGATTTTATTATCATCCAACTCTTCTTTGATGGATGCCTCAGCTTCACCCGTTATCTTCCCCCACAAATGCGATGCGTCGCGTAACTCGAATTTGCCCTCGTTGATCCACAGGTATACTGGTTTTTCAGATTTTCCCTTAATCACGATGGCATCGTATCCGGCAAATTTAAGTTCAGAAGGGAAGAAGCCGCCGCTTTGTGAATCGCCAATTGCGCCGGTTAGCGGGGATTTTGCCGCTGCAGTCATCCGGCTCTGCCCAGAGATGGCGGTTCCCGTCAGCACGCTTAATGCCAAAACCAACCTATTATCAGCCCCGAGTGGGTCAACACCAGCGGGCATATCCTTGAGCAAATAGTGCATCGCCAAGGCGCTACCGCCCATATATTTGCGATAAAAAGTTTCATCGGGCTCTTCTACATGAAACTTCCCGCTTGTAAGATTGACATGCAAGATTTTTCCGTTATAGCCATTCATTATGCACTCTCCTTTTTGGCGCGGTGAGATTTTTATCCACCGCTAATTGATGAAAATATTTTTACTTTGTCGCCATCTTGTAATTGGCGTGATTTATCTGTCTCATGAACACCATTTACACTGGTAACCATTTTTCGCTTGATATCAAGTTTGTTGAACAGGTCAGTAAGTGTTGCACCTTCATCCAATTGCAAGATTGCCCGCCCCTTTGATTCGGGGGGGAGTTTTTCTCGCAAGATTGAATAAAGCTGCAGGTGAATTTTTGGCATGGTTTATTATATTTCAAAACCTAAATAGCGGTGTAAACGGGATAATGCTCACGTCACGAAGATGTTGAAAAACGGCACGCAAGTTTAGGTCACGGGCGAGGCGGGGTACTTCATCCTAATGGATTGGCGAAAACCCAAGATTTTCTATCATCCATTTAACGCCTCGACCAAAAAGTCCTCGCAGATTCTTTGGTCCCGTATAAGGGATGTTTCGATTGACGATGAAGTGATTGGTGAAATCATTCGATTCTCCAGCCATTAGATCAGCGATTATGCGCCCAGCGGTTTGGGTGGATGGCACTCCCTCGCTGAAGCCTGTACCAAAATAGATGTTTTTATGATTGCCCGTCACGCCTACAGAGGGAGCCCGCCCCAAAGTATAGGCGGTAGTACCGCCCCAAGCATGATCAATGCTTAGGCCTTCAAGCTGGGGGAAAAAATCAAAGAAATTTTTCGTAACTCTTTGAGTGACTATTTTATCGTTGCCAGAACTTAATGCATCATAATCATAATATACAAAATCTGCTCCGCCCATGAGGATGCGGCCATCAGAGGTAGGGATGCTGTAACTATACATGGTTCGCATATCGGATAAACCCTGTTTATTCTGCCAACCAACAGATTCCCATTGCGCTTTACTGAGTGGCTCAGTGACGATTTGGAAAACGCCAACTGGAAAAACTCTGTCTTTAAAGAAGCCAAGTTTATGCGCGTAGGCATTGGTGGCCATCACCATAATTGGCGCTTGAATATCGCCTAGCTCAGTGTCAATATAATTTGTTTTTCCGGGCTTTATGCGTGTTACCACGGTACGTTCCCTGACTTCAACGCCCATATCTTCGACGATGCGTTTCATCTCTCGGGCAAGTTTTGCGGGGTTAAGCGTGGCTCCATTGGGTTCTTTTAACCCGGCAAGAAATAGCGGAGATTTAATTTCTTGCTCTAAATCTTTTCCTTGCAGGAGGGTAGATTCCAGCCCAAAAGTTTTTAGTTCTTCTTGATATTCTTCGAGCTCTTTTGCTTGTTTGGTATTTAAAGCAACTGCCAGCATCCCGTTTTCTTCGAAATCACAATCAACATCGTATTTTGAGATCATCATCTTGATTTGTTCTACACCATAAGATGATACTCTCCAATCTTTCTCACGGCGTTCAGGGTCTTTTTGATTCCAATCCAAAAGGCTGGTCGCTATGCAAAAACCGCCATTTCTGCCACTGGCTCCGTACCCGCAGAAGGCTCCTTCGAGGAGTACAACTTTCTTTTCGGGAAACTTTTTCTTGATATTATAAGCGGATGAAAGTCCTGTAAACCCGCCTCCGACAATAACAATATCTGCTTTATGGCTGCCGCGTAAAGGCTCGTTGATTTTCAGATTCTCCACATCTATGGTTTTAAACCAGAAATTATCTACAAAGTATTCGTAGAGATCGGGTGGTCTGAGATTTTTGCTTCTATTGTGAATTGGGGAGAAATACTTCATGTTATTTTGTAGCTCCTCTAAATTAAACCAACCTAACTTCTTATGTTTTTAAATTGATTTTTACTCTTTCGCTGAGTAAACCAGTTTTCCTTCAAAAAGGGTCATCACGACCTGCGTTTCAGGTATTTGCTCAATATCGATATCAAAAAGATTGTCTTCAAGGACAACCAGATCTGCCAGTTTGCCTACTTCAATGGAGCCAATAGCTTCATCGAGGAAGTTGGCATATGCGCCATTTAGGGTCGAGGCAAGGATCATCTTTTCAAGATTTGCTCGCTCGTCAAGCGGAGGCAGCACTCCCAGATCGCCATTCTCTAACTTTGCATTGGGATCCGATACTCGACGATAGTTCGATTCTGAGCCATAGTCGCTGTCAAATTCTTTTTGAGAAATTTGACGAGTCATGCCATTATAGATTGCCTTTACCGGGTCTGGTTCAGTGACCCAGAAGTCGCTGGCAACGGTTACGTTAACCCCTGCATTGAAAAGGCTGTTGAAAGGGTATTGCTGATTGAACGCCCGTTCATGCCCCAGATAGGGTAGATTTAATTTCCAGAAGTAATCGTCCAAATTCATCCAGTAGGGGCTGGCGTGGACACTTAATCCCAATTTGCCCATACGCTGGATATCTTCTGGGCGCGCCAATTGTAAATGAGCAAAGGAGTGCCGAGCATCACGATTCCTGTTCAAATCAACAAGTTTTTCGAGCGCATCCACTGTGTATTTTGCGGCGGCATCTCCAATCACGTGAACGTGAATCTGATAGCCAGCGGCATCTATTTGAGCAAAGGCTTTTTGGAGAATACGATCATCCCAAACTTTGATGCCACGCCAATCATCATCCCGATGCGCATAAGGCTCCAAAAGATAACCGGTTTCTTCCTCGATGACGTGATCGGCAAAGAATTTGAAAGAATGCGCCTTGAAGTGCGGATGTGTAAATTGTTTAACCAAAGCCTTTCCTTGCTCGATCTGTGTTCTAGCATCACCTTCTGGAGAAATCGTCCAGGATGCTCGATAGCGAAGGGTTAGCTTGCCAGCTTGCGCAAGTTCATCGTAGGCTTCGTAGATATGGCGATCTTCAATTCCCAGCATCGCCTCGTGGGTGGTTGTGATCCCTTTTGTGTTGAGCCATTCTTGCAACCAGAGTAGCGATTTCTTGATTTCTTCCTTTGGTGGCGGAGGTATAAGATGGCCAACAAGGTTCATAGCCCCGGGCTCCTGAAGCAATCCCGAAGGTTCTCCAGTTTTAGGGTCTTTTTTGATCACGCCCTCGTTCGGCTGGGGAGTATTTTTGGTAATTTGAGCCAACTCCAGTGCTTTTGAGTTGACCCACATTGAGTGCCCATCTTTGGAGGTAATCGCAATCGGGCGATCTGAGATAATCTCATCGAGCCACTCTTTGCGCGGGCCAATTTCATCAAAAGCAGAACGCAAATAACCGCCGCCAATAATCCACTGCGCATTCGGGTGCGTTTCTACAAACTTATGGATAGCGTTAAGATACGCTTGAATTTGATCTTTGCCCGTCATATTGAAAAGGGATAATTGATACTGATAAAGATGAGCACTCAGGGCAGGGTGCATATGACTATCCACAAATGCAGGCAAGACCATCTTCCCATTCAAGTCCATGACGGCCGTATTAGAATCGATATATGCGCCCACCTCCGCGTCTGTGCCGACGAAGATGATTTTATCGTCAGTGATTGCGATGGCTTCTGCCCAACTTTGATTTGAGTTGACCGTGTATACAGAAGCGTTTTTTAATACCAGATTTGCTTTCATCGATTCCCTTTTCTCAATTAGAAATTCCCTATATTCTGGACACAACCTCGTTCACTGAAATCTTGGATAGATACTTCGCGCCGATTCGCGCGTATTTTGGGCTTGGGTGCCGCTTCCGAGCTGATTCTCGGCGTGAGCGGGGAGGTGTCCATATTGCGAGAATGTTGATGGATGGCACGCAAGTTGAGGTCACGTGCGGGGCGAGGTGCTTCATCCCAGATAGGCTCAATCATAAATATCTCCTCTTTGAGAAAACTATCCAATCATAAAGACTTTGCGGACGGTTTCAATGATGTGGCTGGTGCCGCACCATCCATTGCGCAGAAAAATGGCATCGCCCGCTTTGACTTCGGAGACTTCGCCATCATCGCTGATCAGTTTCCAATGCCCCTGAAGGATATAGCAGAATTCATCGCTTTCTCTTTCCATACGATATTTTCCAGGCGTACATTCCCAGATGCCAGACTCACGTCCTTCGTCATCGCTATAAACTTCTAACCAAGATGTTTCTGGCGCAGAGCCTTCGAGTGATGTGGGGTGCACGCCCAGGCTTTCTAACCCTTGTTCCATAACTTGTTTTTTGACTGGCAATTTCATGATTTGCTCCTTCAGAAAAATAGATGGATGGTAGATTTAAATACCACTAAATTCGCGGGCAGTATAAAATAGAAATCTATCCGCTAATTCCGCCGATAAAATGAGTACAAAGCAAAGCGCATAAAAAACGGGATGTGTTTTTGCCTGAGAGAGTGTAGTGCTCAGGCAAACTATGCCCGCGATATTCAAAAATATGCGAAGGTAAAAAATGTTTTTATAGCCTTCCCATAATTTTTGAATGGTATCTTTGTGTGAAGCTGAAGCATAATTTATTGTTCTGCCAATTATTAAAATAGATTCAATCCCAAGAAACAAGAGAGTCCATTTTGTTAATATAGTTAGAATATCATTGTGGATAGATGCACTCAACGAAAACCCTCTGAACGCAAAAATTGTGCCAGCTACTACGCTACCGAGAATTAAGGCTGTCAGGAAGAATGAAGTTGGCGTAAAAAAAGCGTTCCAAATCGGGACGGTTCTCAGCATATATACTCGGGACATTGAAAATACGAGCATATAACCAAAAAATATCGCCAACCAGATAAGGGCTGCTTGCATCTTCACGGAATCAATTTGCGCCCACAGAAAAAAAGCGACAGCGAGACTCGATAAGGTGAAGAAAAGAGCAAAGGCGATTTCACGGCTCAACCAGGATGCGCGGAAGTTGCTAATTGCTCTATAGGCGATGAAGGGGCTTCCCAGATGTGCCAATGAAATTGACAAGCTAAAGATCATAATTGCAACGGTGATCATCAAGGGAGTCAAAATTAACGCATTTGCATGAGCCAAATCAGATTGAAGAGCCAAATAATGGCGGAGAGCCATCAATACCCAAAATGCGCCCACCGCCATTTGGGAAAAAGTTGTGAAGAGGACTAAAGACCATTTCTTCATCTTAGACCTCTTCCCGATTTGCAATTTCTGTGGGTTCGGAATCCGTTCTATGAGCATCTTTATGCGGCGTGATCAGGAAGGCGGGTTCAGTCAACTCGGAGTCAGGCAAAGGGAAGACATTCGTTGCGTCTTTGTGTTTTTCATTTAGCTCGGAGAGTTCGCCGAAATCCAAAACCCGCATCGGGCAGGCGGCTACGCAAGTTGGAGGTTTTCCTTGATCAAGTTCGTCGTGGCAGAAGGTACATTTTGTCATTTTCCCCGCTTTTTCGTCATATTGTGGCGCGCCATAGGGACATGCCCAGGCGCAGTAGCCGCAACCGATACATGTTTCCGTGTTGACCAAAACGATGCCGTCTTCGCGTTTGTGTATTGCCCCCGTTGGGCAAACTTCCGCGCAGATGGGACGCTCGCAATGGTTGCAAGACATGGAAAGATTATAGGCAAAGACATTGGGTATCCAGGTATCATCAGATTGTTGCCAATCACCACCGGCAACTTCATAAACTCTACGCCATAAGAGTCCGACTTCCAAGCCATGCTTATCTTTGCAGGCGACCTGACAAGCCTTGCACCCGGAGCAAGCTGTTGAGTCGAGATAAAAAGCGTATTGTTTCACCATCTAGCTTTTTACCTTCTCTATTTGCACCATGATGGTGTGCAGGGCGTTGCTGAATGCCCAAGGGGTCCATTTTTCAGAGGTTAGAACATTGGTCGAGCCGCTCTGGTCAACGCCCTCTTCATTTGGATTCCACCACGCTCCAGCGGGAATATCCACTACGCCGGGCATAATCCGTTTTGTCACTCGGCAGGGCGTTATGAGCGCACCGCGTTCGTTGAAAACTTTGACTTTATCTCCGTTTTTTATATTTCGCTTTTCAGCGTCTACAGGATTGATAAAGACGCGCTGTGGGAAGGCTTCTCTGAGCCAATCGTTATTGTCGTGGGTGGAGTGAACGCGCCCCATTGAGTGATGCCCCAACGCCTGAAGCGGATATTCTTCGGCTTCTGCCCCAAAAGGGCTTTCCCATTCCTGGATATATTTTGGCACTGCCGGAATCACATCAGGTTTGCCCATATCGAATAAGGTTTTTGAAAATATCTCAATCTTGCCAGAAGGTGTGCCCAGCGGATTGACTTCTGGGTCTGCGCGGAAATCCTCAAATGCGATCGCTGGCTTTGTCACCGGGACAGAATAAACGCCCATATTGGAATCGGCAAACTCATCAAAGGCGGGGACATCAGGGAAGCGCGCTTCTCGATACGCCTCGATAGCCCACTCAATCCAATCGCGGTCATCACGACCTTGTGTGTATTCCTCGCCAATGCCTAATTTCTCAGCCAATTCAGCACAAATCTGATAATCACTCTTAGTTTCAGAGAGCGGTTCAACCAGTTTGGGCATTAGAATTAATTCATCCCCGTATTTCCAGCCATCTTCGAGACCCCAAGTCTCGAATTGGGAGCAGACTGGCAGGATGATATCGGCATACAGCCCCGAAGAAGTCATAAATTGATCTTGGACGACAATCAATTCAACCAGATTTTCATCTTGAAGGATTTCTGTAGCGCGGTTGATATTGCCGTGCTGGTTGACAAGCGTATTACAAGCGACTGCGTAAATCAGTTTGATATTGCTGTCTAATTTCTCCACCCCTTTTACGCCATCTTCTGCGCTCATTTCTTCGCCGCGGAGAGCTGCCTCCGTCCAGAGAAAACTGGGAATCGCGGCTTTGACGGGATTCTCCTCAACGGGGAAAAGAGACCAAAGTGGACCACCATCATTAGATTGGTACGCCATGCCACTCGCCCAACCACCAGAAATACCAACATTTCCCGTAATCGCGGCTAACGTACAACCAACCAGAACAGCTTGCTCACCATAGGCGCGGCGTTGCATCCCATAGCCCTGATAGAGTACGCCCGATTTGCTGGTGGCATATTCACGTGCAATGCGGGCAATTGTTTCATGCGGAATACCCGTGATAGATTCTGCCCATTCAGGTGTTTTCGGAATGCCATCTCTTATGCCTAAAATATAATCTTTATAACTTTCTTCCCCTTCCAACCCGGTTGGCATTTGCGTTTCATCAAAGCCAACACAATGGGTGCGTACAAATTCGGCATCGTAGAGATTTTCGGAGATCATCACATACGCCATCGCGCTCATCATGGCTACATCTGTGCCCGGGCGGATGGGAATCCACTCATCAGCCAAGCTAACCGCGCTCATGCTCATGCGCGGATCAATGCAGACAACTTTGGCACCATTTTCACGCGCCTTTTTGATCAGGAAATCGCTATTGGTGCCATCGCGCATTTCGGCGGGATTCCAACTCCACATCAGGATATATTTAGAATTCAGCCAATCCTGACGCTGGTTGCCGGTTTCATTTGTGCCGTAGATAATTTCAGTAATTTGCTCAATCACTCCCCAGCTGTAGCTACTATAGTGATTCAAACAGCCGCCAAATAAATTCATCAGCCGATGAGCGGTATCAGACCCCATCGTATGGCTGCTCCCCCCAGTGCCATAGGGAACGTATAAAGCACCATTTCCATAGGTCTCTTTGATTCTCTGCATTTCTGCGGCAATTATGCTGAGCGCTTCATCCCATGAAATGCGTTCAAATTTCCCTTCGCCGCGTTTGCCAACGCGTTTCAGCGGGTATTTCAAACGGTCGGGATGATACTGACGGCGCAAATAAGCACGTCCGCGCACACATGCCCGCAATTGCGGGTCGGCGATGCTGTCGGGGCGGTCGTCTGTTTCCAGACGGGTGATAACACCATCTTTGATATGCGCCTTCAACAAACAACGCCCGCCACAATTATGCGCCGGACACCCAACTCGTACTACTCGCTCGTCAGTTTGCGTTGAATCCATATAGTTTATATCGCTTCTTCGATCTCTTCCTGATGCTCAATTACATGGTCGATCATATATTCAACCAAGGTCGCAATATCACCCCGCTCTTCTCCCCATGGGTAGAGCATATCTCCGGGAAAGCGTTCAGAAGGCATTTCCTGAACAGCGTTGCTTAGTTCTTTATATCCTTTTTCCCACTCACCCAAAATTTGCTGGTCTGATAATTTTCTCTGCTCTTCTACTGCTCTACCGTTGTAATCAACTTCTTCTTCATCAAGGTCTGGGATCAGGTATTCATCCCCAGCTTGATATGCGTTAATGGATTTTGCGACTTCCAAATTCCAGGTGGCAATATGCCCAAGAATATCTCTGACACTCCAGCCTGAATCTTTATGAACGGTCATTTCAAGCTCAACTTTTTTCAATGTTTCATGAGTGGCAAGGTGAACTTCGGTCAATTTATCAAGCAGATTATTTTTGTCGTTTGCGGACATAAGATTTTCTCCTTCGTGTAAAACCTGTCAGGTTTTCTTTTTTGGGGATGTGAAACCGCTTTGCTCTTGATTTGAGTTTGCGTTCCGCTCCAAACATTTTCGCGGCGTGAACGGGATTCTGTTTACGCCACGAAAATCTTGACTAAGGGTAGCAAGTTGAGGTCATGCGCGTCGCGAGGTACTTCACCCCAGAGAAATTTTGTTTAAAATTAGCATCTAACCCTTTTTAGCCTCGGATCATACATCGGTCTCAGTGAGGCTTTGGCAGGATAGCGGACACCGGCAATCTCGATTTCGTAGGTGCCGCTTTTTATATAATCGACTGTGACAATATCGCCTTCTTTTTCGACTGGACCAACCCCAACGGATGCGCCCAATGTATGACCATAGGCACCAGACATAATATGCCCAACGGAAACACCATTGCGATAGATGATCTCGCCGAAGTACATCATTGCTTCGGGGTCTTCGAGCAGGAATTGGACCATGCGGTATCTATAACCAGATTCTTTCAGGCGCAAGAGTGCCTCTTTGCCAATGAAGCCATCGGGTTTGTCAAAATCGACAAAGAATGCTAAGCCAACTTCGAGAGATGTGTCGGTATTGTCTATATCGCCGCCATAGTCGCGATATGATTTTTCTAATCGCAGGGAGTTCAAGGCTTGCAAGCCAATAAATTTTAGATCAAATTTCTCTCCTGCTTCGGTAAGAATATCAAAAACATGCGCTGAAAATTCTGTGGGGATATAAAGCTCCCAGCCCAATTCGCCCACATAAGTGACGCGGATTGCCCTAACCAAAGCATAGCCAATATCGATCTCTTGCGTGGTGAGGAAGGGGAAGGCTTCATGAGACATATCGGCGTTTGTAACACTGCTCAAAAACTCGCGAGATTTTGGTCCCTGTATATTCAAAACGCTATAAGCAGAAGATATATTAGTAATGAAAGCGTGCGCTTCTTTGGGTATATGCCGTCTGAGCCAGGCTTGGACAGCGGTTATTGTTCCGTCTCCTGTGAGGATGAGAAATTCATCTTCTGCCAAGCGCGTGACGGTTAAATCGGCTTCGATAGTACCTGTTTCATTTAGCCATTGCGTGTAGACACATCGCCCAACCGGCACGGCAACATTATTTGCACAGATGCGATTGAGATACTTTTCGGCATCTCGTCCCTGTACCAAGATTTTGCCCATGACAGAGTAATCCATCAGGGTCACATTTTCACGGGTGGCACGATGTTCAGCCGCGCTATATTCAAACCAATTCTGTTTTCCCCAAGAGTATTTCACTTTGGGTTCAACGCCTTTGGGAGCAAACCAATCTGGGGATTCCCAGCCGGCGTATTCTGTGAAATATGCGCCCGCTTTAGCCAATTGTTCATGGAAGGCAGATTTACGAACATTGCGTGCTGTTTTGAAATGTTTATTGGGGAAGCTCTCTTCAAACATAAAGCCAAGCAATTCAACAGTTCGGTCTTTTAGATATTTTGGCGTATTCTGGAAAGGTAACATTCGGGCGATGTCGATTTCGGTTATATCCACATCGGGAACACCATCCACGATCCATTGCGCCATCACTTTTCCAGCCCCACCGCCCATGAGAATGCCAAGGGAATTAAAACCAGCGGCAACATAGAAATTATCCAGTTCAGGGGCTAAGCCCATCATTGGACCCAAGTCTGGGGTGAAGCTTTCAGGGCCACAGAAAAACTTGTGGATTCCGGCGTTTTCGAGCGCGGGGATACGCTTCATCGCTTCTTCGAGATAGGGCATCATGCGATCCCAGTCGGGTTGAATTTCGCCAAAGGTAAAGTTCTTCGGGATTCCATCCAACGCCCAAGGCGCGGAAACGGGTTCAAATAAACCAAATAATACCCCGCCCACTTCTTCTCGATAATATGCGTATTTTTCAAGGTCAACGATGATGGGCAATTTATCATTTATGCCATCAATTTTTTCGGTGATCAGATAATAGTGCTCTGCCGCTTGCAAGGGGACATTGATCCCCGCCAATTTTCCGATTTCGCGTGCCCACATCCCGGCGCAATTGACGACGTATTCAGCTTCGATATTGCCTTTATCTGTGGTAACACCGGTCACGCGTTGGTCTTCTTTGATGAAACCTGTAACAGCAGTTTCTTCAATAATTTGGACACCCTGCATTCGTGCGCCCTTTGCTAATGCCATCGTTACGTCGATTGGATTGATGCGACCATCAACGGGGGTCATGAACCCAGCGAGAATGTCATCGGTATAGGCGAGGGGCCAGAGTTCCTTCACTTTTTCGGGAGAAATCTCTTCCATCATAACGCCGTATTCACGGTCAAAAGCGGCGACTCGGCGTAGTTCTTCCACTCGCGAGGGTGTGGTTGCCAGCGTGAGCATCCCCACGCCTTTATAGCCTGTAGCCAGCCCTGTTTCTTCTTCCAGCGAGTCATATAATTTCAGGCTGTATTTGGTCATCTTGACGGTTGTATCATCGAAAAAACCGCCAGCTTCAACCAGCCCAGCCGCATGCCAGGTGGTGCCAGAAGTAAGTTCGGCGCGCTCCAAAAGAACAATATCTTTCCACCCAAGTTTTGCCAAATGATAGGCGGTACTGCATCCAATTACACCACCGCCAACGATCACAACTTTGGCTTGTTTTGGTAGGTTATTTTTCGATGATTGCTCTTTGTCCATATTATTCTCCTAATTCTTTTGCCGTCTTATCTGCAGCTGCTAAAATCTGATCCATTTCTTTTAGTTTATCGTCAGACAAGGGTTCGGGGTGGTGTGTATCATAGATCTTCATAAATTCTTCAAATGCAACTTCACGTGGTTCACGTAAATTGCCGCTTGCATCCAGTTGACGTAAAACGGGCGAGTAATGGAAGTCACGAATATGTTTACGGGTATGTTTTTCACGCAAATAATGACCGCGTGGTCCAACAGATTTGATCACGTCCAGAGAAATATCAAGTTCATTGAATTCAAACTCTTTATAGGTGCCATATACATCCATCGCAAGCGCAGAGTCAAGAATAATTTGCTCAGGGTATAGGATCATGGATGAATTCATCAATCCCATATAACCGCAAAGCTCACCGCCAGCCAATGGTATTTGTACGCTACCAAAAGCTGATTCAAGGGCAGATTGCCAGCCAATATCAGGTGCATCACTGCTAAAAGAGCCACCACCCAAGCTGGGAACATTCCAGGCATGCGCCAATTGAACTGCGATCAGCGATACAGGGAGGGGGACATCGCCAATATATCCGCCAGTGCGCGGATTCATAAGCGAAGTGATAATCGAGTGAAATACTGGTGCACCAGGGTGTGCTAGTTGCATCAAAACCATCGCGCTGACAGATTCAGCATCCCCAACGGCTAGGGCACCGAGCACAGAAGCCGGGGCAGTTGACCCCATTGTCGGCATCGCCATAAGGCTTTGCGGAATACCGGCTTCGGCATAAATTAGAGCGGTTTCAATACCATGCGCATCCTGCGCCAAAGGCGCAATGGTGCAGATATTGGCACAAACGGGCGGTCTTTTTCGTCTTTCTTCTTCACTGCCAGAAACGACAGTTGCCATATCCACGATAGAAGAAGCAAGTTTTGGGTGAACGGTCGTTCCGCCACGCACATGTTTCAGCGTATTCGTTAATCCGGCATGGCATTCGTGCAGGGGGGCGGCTTTCCCGAAATCCTGTGCGCTCACCATGGGCCAGAAAAAGCTGACCGCAGGCAAAGCATCACTAACACGTGCCATCATGGCAACATCCGCTTTTTGGGAAGCGCGCTGTTCGCGGGTCTCCAGATCAACCACATGCACGCCGCAACCATCGGTGGTTAGATAGGAGGTTTTTCCATCCAGTGTTAAATCAAATCGCTCTTCACGACCACCTAAAGTAAAACTACGCGGCGCGGTTGCCATCGCTTTTTTGACCAAATCTGACGGAATGCGAACAATTTCAGTTTCCCAATTCACATTGGCACCATTATCAGCAAAAATTTTCAACGCTTTTTTGCTGGGGAAATATATCCCCACATCAGACAAAATTTCTAAAGTGGCATTTTGTAGCGTCTCCAGTTCAGATGGACTTAATATATCTATCTTCTGGTGAGATGAAATAGAAAAAATATCGGGGGTTTCTGAGTGAGTGTTCACAAGGTCTCCTAATTTGAGGCTTTTTCTAAAATACCGAGCGCAATTTTCATTGCGTCCGTGCTATTAAATAAATCGGCTAAAAGATATTCTCCGCTGGCGTGCAACCTCCCAGCGCGTTGAAGTCCTTCTCTCGCCCCCGTGATGCAGGTAGGCAAATCTAAGCCCTCTTTCACTACTTTTAACGCAAAGATTTTGGCTTTCTCCGAATCCCCATCAGCCACGACCTGCGCTAATTTTTCCTGCATCTTAACTGTCATTTTTTCTCCACGAGACGCCAGAAAGACGCCGAATACGGGTAAGAGTGGGATGGTTCATAAATATACGAAAATATAGGATGTGAAGCCGCTTCGCGCGTGACCTCAACTGGCGTGCCATTTTTCAAGATTTTCTTGGCATGGACTCACTCCGCGTTCCGTTCAAGACGAGAATCTGTTTGGGTGCGGCACTCAAGCCCAAATCATGTGCGTTGCGGTAAATCCTCCCGCAGGTTTTGAAGAGAGATCAAACTATCCAATTCAATCTGCGGGAGAGTCTAATTTCAATCCGCTTAGAATTTACGCGACCATTCTTTGGGCCAACGCTCGATCACAACTTTCTTCTGGGTGAAGAACTCAACCGCATCCATTCCCTGACCGTGCATGTCGCCAAAGAAGGAATCCTTCCAGCCGCTGAAGGGGAAGAATGCCATCGGGGCGGCGACACCGATATTGATACCCACATTGCCAGCCTCGACTTCATAACGGAATTTGCGCGCCGCTGACCCACTTGAGGTAAATAGGCTCGCCTGATTGCCATAAACGTGGCTATTTGCAAGTTTGATGGCATCGTCGATGGTGTTGACATGCATCATGCTCAAGACGGGACCAAAGATTTCAGTTTTCCACATATCGCTATTGGGTTGGACATCGGCTAAAACGGTCGGGCGGACAAAGGCACCGTTTTCGTAGCCTTTGACACTTGCTCCACGTCCATCCACCAATGCGGTTGCACCTTCTTTCGCACCCAAGCCGATTAACTGCTCAACGCGCTCTTTGCTGTTCTGGTCGATTAGTGGTCCCATTTGGACGCCATCGTCAAGCCCGTAACCAACCGTGCGGGATGCGGCGGCATCGCAAATTAACTCGGTGAAGTTGTTATGCGCTTCGGCAACGGTTACTGCTAAGGAAACTGCCAAACAGCGTTGACCAGCGCAACCAAAAGCTGAATCCGCTACGATATCGGTTGCCATTTCCATATCTGCATCTGGCATGATGATGACGGGATTCTTCGCGCCACCTTGGGCTTGGACTCGTTTGCCATTCTCTGCTGCACGGCGATAAACGTATTTTGCAATATTTGTTGAGCCGACAAAGGTAATCGCCCGAATATCGGGATGATCGAGAATGGCATCTACTGAATCTTTTGCGCCATTAACCAGGTTTACGACACCCTTCGGGAAATCAACCTGATCGATAAGTTCAAAAATGAACTTCATGGTCAGGGAGACTTTTTCGGAGGGTTTGATCACATAAGTATTGCCAGTTGCCAACGCGTAGGGCAGATACCAGAAAGGAATCATGCCGGGGAAGTTGAAGGGGGCGATGGTGGCGCAAACACCCAAGGGTTGACGCAACATAATTTCGTCAATGCCCCGGGCAACATCTTCTGCCATTTCGCCTTTCATCATCATCGGCATACCACAAGCTACTTCCACATTTTCGATGGCGCGCACCATTTCGGCTTTTGCTTCGCCGAGGGTTTTGCCACATTCTTCTGTGATGACGCGCCCAATCTCATCGTGATTCGCTAAAAGCAAATCGCGCAATTTAAAGAGATACTGGATGCGATCTTGGACAGGGGTTCGTCTCCAAGCGGGGAAGGCGTCTGAAGCGGCTTTTGTAGCAGCATCCACTTCGACTTTTCCACATAAAGGCGTTTTCGCAATCACCTCGCCTGTGGCGGGATTGATGACATCTGCGTATTCGCTAACTTTCGGTTCAACCCATTCGTTGTTAATATAATTGAGTATTTTTGTCATTTTAGTTCACCTTTTTATCTGCTATTTCGAGAGCATTTTCAACTAGTGCCAGACCCTCATCTATTTCTTCTTTTGTGATGCAAAGTGGAGGGACAATGAAAACCATCGTGCCAATGTCTTTCACCATGATGAAGGTGAATAAACCACTGTCCAGTAATGCTTTTTTGACATCAGCCATTACATCAGCCGAGAAAGGTTTTTTCGTCTCTCGATTTTCAACGAGTTCAATTGTGGAAAATAGCCCGATATAGCGCACATCGCCTACAGAGATATGACGTTCTTTAATTTTCTCAAGTGCTTCACCAAGATAATTGCCCACGGTTGTGGCATTTTCGAGTAAGTTATCTTCTTCGTACACATCTATCGTAGCCAATGCCGTAGCGCAAGCGAGCGCGTGTCCGCTATAGGTTAGACCGGCATAGAGGTAATTATCTTCAAAATGGTTGGCAATCTCTTCTGAAACGATCACAGCCCCTAGTGGCACATAACCAGATGTGATGCCTTTTGCGGTTGTGATGATATCTGGTTCTACATCCCAATTATCGACGGCAAACCATTCACCTGTCCGCCCCCAACCGCTCATGACTTCATCAGAAATCAGTAGGATGCCGTATTTATCGCAGATCTCGCGAATGCGTGGCCAATAATCTTCGGGGGGTACGATGAGACCATTTGAACCAGTCACGCCTTCCATGATGATGGCAGCAATTTTATCTGGCCCTTCATATTGAATTATTTCTTCAACGTGCGAAATACATTCTTTTTTACAGGATTCTGGCTTTTGCCCGAATGGACACCGATAGCAATAGGGGTCAAGAAAATGTGCTGTCCCTGGCATGGCAGGTTCAACCGCGTTACGGCGATAATCACCTGTCAGGGCGACTGATCCATGTGTTGCGCCATGATAAGAACGATAGCGTGCCAAAATTTTATGACGTCCTGTATAAAAACGCGCGATCTTAATCGCATTTTCATTGGCTTCTGAGCCGCCCAGTGCGAAGAAGGTTTTCTTTAGCTTTCCGGGGGTGACCTCCGCCAGTTTTTTGCCGAGCAAGCCGCGGGGGCCAGTTGCGTTACCGGGGTGGACAAAGCACAACTCAGCAGCCTGATCCTGAATCGCTTTTATGACTTTGGGATGCTGGCTTCCAATATTCGTATTCATCAATTGGGATGAGAAATCAAAGTACCGTTTCCCATCTGCGTCCCAAAAGTAGACACCTTCTGCTTTGCTGACAGGAATTGGGTTAACCTGAGATTGAATTGACCAGGAAAAAAATGTATATTCTTTACTTAGCTGAACAATTTCATCAGCTGTTAATGATTCTTTTTCATGCTTCATAAAAGCCTCTTTTTTACAGAAACACGGCTTATTAAAAGCCGTGTTTCTGTTGAAATTTATTCTTTTGCTACTTTGAGTGCGTCGTTGAAAATGTTCAGCGTTTCATTCACATCTTCTTCGCTGAGGGCGGCGCATAAGAACCAAGGTTCTCGGGCATCACCGTCGGGTTGTACGCCTCTTTGGATGAGTTCCAAAGCAAGATTTTCGTAGAGTTCGCCATCGCCTTGGAAATATTCTCTGAAATCTTGTGGTTCTTCCTCAACACCCATAACGATTCCAAACATGGATGGGACACCAGGAAGAGCATGTGGGATATCTGCTTCGGTCAGGATTTCGTCAATCCCGGTCATCAAGGCTTTGCCACGTTTGTTGATGGTGTCAATGATGGGCTCATTTTCGAGAATTTCAAGCGTGGCAATTGCCGCTACAGTACCAACTACATTTCCGGAATAAGTGCCACCATGCGCCATATGACCAGGCTCAATTGTCATCATGACTTCTTCTTTGCCTGCAATAGCGGCGATGGGGAATCCGTTACCCAAGGCTTTGGCGTAGGTGACCAAATCAGCTTGAATACCGAAGTATTCCTGCGCGCCACCGTTTGCCATCCTGAAGCCAGTTTTGACCTCATCGAAAACCAGCACAATGCCGTATTTGCTGCATAGTTCTCGCATTTTTTCGAGATAGCCTGGTTTCGGCATGACGCCAGCTGAGTTGCCAAGCATTGGTTCAACAAATATCGCGGCAATATCACCCCATTGTGCGGTGATGGTTTCTTCCAAGCGTTCAAAGTCATTATAAGGAAGATTGATCACATACTGATTGATCCCCTTGGGAATGCCCGAAGTCGCCTGTACATTGATCGGGCTACGCTTTGAGCCTAAGGCTGCAGGATTGGCAGAGGCTGTGCTGAACATAAAATAATCTGCCATGCCATGATATTGCCCCTCGAATTTGATGAATTTTTCACGTCCTGCGCGGGCGCGGGCGATGCGAAGAGCGTGCATGGTCGCTTCGGTGCCGGTATTGGTCAAGCGCACCTTATCTACATTGCACATGCGTGTAATGCGTTCGCAGAGATCGATTTCGTAAGGCGTTGTCCAAGCAAAGACGGTGCCGTCCTGAATTGCTTCTTGGACGCGTTTCACAACAGTAGGATGACCGTGCCCCAGAATAACGGGCCCAAACCCCAAGCGATAATCAATATAGCGTTTTTCATCCGCGTCCCAAAGGTAAGTGCCTTCACCGCGCGTGGCAATTATTGTGTCATCATCGCCCCAATAGCGAAAATTCGAATTGACCCCATAAGGCATAACATCTAATGCTTTTTTGAAAAGGGCACTGGTTTTCTTTCCTTGAATACTCATACACATCTCCTTTGAAGTAATTTGAGTGATTACTTCCTTGGCTCTTAGGCACTCGGTTTTTCTTTTAAGTTGAGATTAAAACCGAGTGCCTGTCTGAACCTAAATAGTTAGTAATTTTTACGGGCTAGAAAGGTAATGCTTGTCCCAAGCCTTTGGTTTTTGCTTTTCGATAAACTTCTGGCAGAATAGCAGCATACTCGCCCCAAATTCCCAATGCGATGAAGACAATAATCTCATCTTCTGATTCTCGCCCAGTTGCTTTTCCGGCAACAATATCGGGCCACTCTGCGTGAATACTCTCTCGAGTGAATTTTCCCTCTTCGATCAGCTGGATTACTTCTGGGATTCTGGGGCTGACGTATTTCCATCTATCCAGAATCACTTTGTCGGCTCTAGTGATTACATCAAGATGCACCTCTTGATAAGATCCCAAGCGAGCGACAAATGTGCCTGGCTTCAGCCAATCAAAATAAACAAGCTCTTGGCTTCCAGTTGTTACCGTAAAAACAATATCCGATTTTCTGACAGCACTTTTTCTGTCATCCATGGCTACTGATTCAACAGCGAAACCCAGTTTTTCCTGAAGTTCCGCGGAGCATTTTTCAGCTACTTCAGGAACAATATCGACAAAATAAGCTTGTTTGAGTTTGAAGCGTTCAGCTAAAGCCATAAGATGCAATCGCCCTAAAGTTCCGGCGCCAAAAATGGTCACTACCTCTGACTCTGGGCGCGCCAAAGCAGCCGTTGTCGCAACAGTTGATGCGGCGGTCTTCAAGCCCGTTACCCAATCTGCGCCCATGAAGCAGGCGGGGAGACCGGTTTCATAATCCAGGAGAATTACTTGTGAGCAAGTTGTGGGGCGGTTGTATTTTGTTGGGTTGCCAGGAAAATAACTGAAGGATTTTACAAAGGCGTACTCTTCCCCGGCAATATAGCCGGAGAAAGGTTTGATAAATCCATCATCATTGACATCCATATAGAATTTATCGCCTTCAACATTACCAGCACCATCAGCTCCGATGCCTTTTTCAGCCAAGTCAACCGCCTCAGCGACAGTTATCGTTTGTTGTACATCTTCTTCAGTTAAGTAGAGAATTTCTTTTGGGATAGGCATGATACAGATCTCCTTTGATCTTGATCATATTTTGGTTAGAGATTATTCAATCTTGCAAACTAAGCTTGCAGTACAGAGCAAATACGTTTTCACAAACTTGACTTATCTGAGAATATTCCACCTCCAAAGTGTTTCCATACTATTTTGAAACTTTATTGGTTTCAGCCATCCATATTCCCTGCCCAACCATAGTTTTCTTTGGCGATGCGCAAGTACATAAATGTTTCAGCTTCCTTGACGCCTTCAATTGCATGAAGTTTTTTTGAAAGAAAATTCAACAGATGAGTTTTATCTCTGCAAACAACCTCAATATGTAGGTCATAACTGCCCGTGACCAATACCAGATAAATGACCTCTTCAAATAGAGCAATCTCATCCGCGATTTCTGATAATCGAGCCACGTCTGCTTTTACCCCAATCTGTGCCATCGTGGCAAATCCCATCAACAAGGGGTTGGTAACAGCTACGATCTGAAGAACACCATCATCAACAAGATGATGGTAACGCTGTCGTATCATCCCCGTAGAAACACCCAATTGTTTGGCTATTTGAGCAAATGGAGTTCTTCCATCTTTACCAAGTATTTGGATGATTTGCTGATCAATATTATCAATTTTTGCTTGCCCGTTTATGTCAGTGTATTGCATAATTTTTCTCTCATTTTTGTGTTTATTTACAGCAATATATCACAAATAGTTGTGAAAATCAAGAATAAAATGACGATTTGACTTTTTTGGTGCGAATTAAATGCAAAATCGTTATTATCTGTGTTATACTTTTTCGGGGTGTAAACCCCCGTTATTTTTTTGGGCTTGAGTGCTGCACCCAAGCAGATTCGTGTCGTGAACGGAAAAATACCTACGCCAAGAAAATGTTGAAAAATGGCACGCAAGTTGAGGTCGCGCGCGATGCGGCTTCTTATCCTATATCTTTCTGTGAATCATCTTAGAATCAACACCGGAGGAATCCATGTCAGAAAAAGAAAATCCAAGTAACACTTCAAATGAACTCCCCTCTCAGGCACGGGTCGTGATCGTGGGCGGGGGTGTAATTGGCACCAGCGTTGCCTACCATCTCACAAAATTGGGGTGGAAGGACGTGGTGCTTTTGGAGCGAAAAGAACTCACATCAGGCACAACTTGGCACGCGGCGGGGTTGGTCGTAACGCCAAGCGGAGATGAGTTGAGTGTAGAAATATCTACCTATACGCGCGAGTTGATGAAGACGCTCGAAGCAGAGACGGGGCAATCGACAGGGTTTAAGGATATTGGGTATCTCCAATTGGCCTGCACAGAAGACTGGCTGGAGGAGAGACGGCGCATGGCAGTTGCCGCTCGAAGGCTGGGGGTTGATTATCAGGAAATTTCCCCTACAGAAGTTAAAAAGATGTGGCCCTTAGCGGATACAGACGATATTTTGGCTGGCTTTTATGTAGCCGAAGATGGGCGCGCAAATCCAGTCGATTTCACAATGGCTCTAGCAAAAGGCGCACGGATGGGCGGCGTTAAAATCTTTGAAGAAACCGAAGTAACTGGCATCAATCAGGAAAATGGACGTGTGACCGGGGTGGTCACAGATAAAGGAGAAATCAAGGCTGAGATCGTTGTCAATTGCGCAGGTTTGTGGGGGCGTCAATTGGGTAAGTTAGCGGGCGTGAATGTGCCTTTGCAAGCAGCAGAACATTATTATTTGCTGACCCAACCCATCGAGGGCGTTCATGCAGATTTGCCTATTATCGAAGATTTTGAGCGTTACTCTTATTTTCGGGAAGAGGTGGGTGGACTTTTGGTCGGCTTCTTTGAGCCAATTGCCGCACCGTGGGGAATGAATGGCATCCCGAAAGATTTTGCTTTTGGCGAAATTGCCCCGGATTGGGATCGTATGATGCCTTATTTAGAAATGTCTATGGAGCGTATTCCCACGCTTAAAGATGCTGGTATTCATAAATTCTTCTGTGGTCCTGAAAGCTTTACGCCCGATGGTGGCCCCCTAATGGGCGAAGCCCCCGAATTGAAAAATTTCTACGTTGCAGCAGGATTGAATTCTCTAGGCATTTTACAGGGCGGTGGCGTTGGCAAAATAATGGCGCAATGGATCGTAGATGGCTATTGCCCGGTCGAATCTCATCATATTGATATTGCCCGAGCTTTCCCTTTCCAGGGTACACAAAAATATCTGGCTGATAGAACAGTGGAAACATTGGGGTTGCAGTATCAATTGATTTATCCAAATTTCGCGAATAAAACGGCTCGCAATCTTCGTAAAACCGCCATCCATGAGCAATTGGCAAAAGCAGGGGCATTCTTTATCGAAGGGATGGGCTGGGAAATCCCCGATTGGTACGCGCCTGCTAGCGTAGAAGCTAAGGTCGAGAAATATTCTTGGGGCAGGCAAAATTGGTTTGAATACCATGCTGAGGAGCATAGGGCTTGTCGTGAAGATGTGATTCTCATGGATGTAACTTCCATGTCGAAATTCTTGGTGCAGGGCCGAGATGCAGAAAAGGTATTGAATCAAATCTGCGCTAATGATGTTGCTGTTCCCGTCGGGAAAGTCGTATACACCCAATGGTTGAATGAGCGCGGCGGGATGATGGCTGATCTAACCGTCACCCGTTTGGCAGAAGACAAATACTTCATTGTCAGTGCAGGTGATTTCTATACCCACGATCTTTTGTGGTTGAAGAAGAATATCCCTTATGATGCGCATGCTTTTGTCACAGATGTGACTTCATGCTATACGCTGATGAATCTTCAGGGACCAAAATCCCGTGATCTAATGAAGAAGATCACAACAGCAGATATCTCCAAAGAAGCTTTTCCTTATATGAGCGCACAGAATATCGACATCAATTATGCGATGGTGCAGACCCTGCGCGTTACTTATGAAGGTGAGTTAGGTTTTGAGCTTTATGTGCCAACCGAGTTTTCAGCCCATGCATATGAAGCGGTTGTAGAAGCTGGTCAGGATTTTGGGTTGAGACACGCGGGCTTCCAATCCTTGAACTCGCTCAGAATCGAGAAGGCTTATCGCGAATACGGGCATGATATGGATAATAATGATACGCCCTTGGAAGCAGGCCTCAGCTTTGCTGTGAAATTTGATAAGCCCGATGGCTTTATCGGTAGAGATGCGCTTCTTCGCCACAAAGAAAGTGGACCCCTTAAATATAGGATGGTGCAATTCCTTTTAGATGATCCAGAGCCGCTCCTCTTTGGGAACGAGATCATTTATCGGGATGGAAAGATTGCTGGCTATCTACAAACCGGCGCATACGGATTTACACTTGGTGGCGCGATGGGGATGGGATTTGTGGAGAACGAAGCTGGTGCGACCAATGACTTTATCAATAGTGGTGGTTACGAGATTGATATTGCTGGCGTGCGCCACTCTGCGAAGGCTTCTTTGCGCCCGATGTATGATCCCAAAGGAATCAGAGTTAATTCCTAAAGTAATAAAAGAACATGCCCTGACTATTAGTTGGGGCATGTTCTGTATTTGTGTATATTGCTGAGAGGTTTTATATATGAGGCTAACCCCCTTTAACCCACGAACATCAGAGTTGTGTAATCCATATAACTGGAGTTTGTTGCAAAACTGGCTCCTGGCAGATATGTATGCCCCAGACCACATCCAGGAGTATTATGCGATCCGATCTGCTTGTGGCGTTTTTGATATCTCGCCAATTCCGAAATATCACATCTACGGTCCAGATGCCGCTCGTTATCTGGACCGTATCGTCACCCAGGATGTATCACGCTGTGCCATTGGGCAAGCTTTATATACAGCCTGGTGCGATGACGATGGCAAGATCATGGATGATGGTATTCTCACTCGGTTGAGTGAGCAACACTGGCTTATTCCGCTCCAGCGGGCAGATCAAAGGAGGGATGGGGGCGTTAAGCGGAGCGTTGGAAAAATCTGCACAAAGTTTTGGGGCAACCATTATGACCAATGCCAAAGTTGCTAAAATAAATGTGCATGCAGGCAAAGCCACAGGTGTGACGCTTGCTAATGGTGATCAAATTTTAGCAGAGACTATCATTTCAGCAACAGATATGCGCACCACCTTCCTGAAATTGGTTGACCCCTTTTATCTGGAAGCGAAATTTATCAAGCACGTTAAGAATATCAAACATCAGGGGACAATGGCGCGCATGCATTTTGCGCTGGATCGGTTGCCCACTTTCTTTGGCATCAATGGAGATTCACAGCTCCTCAGCGGCCATATTCAAATTGCCCCGACAATAGAATATATTCAGAAGGCAAGCGATTTCGTTAAATATGGGGAATATTCAGAGCAGCCTTATCTTGATATGCAAATCCCCACGTTAATTGATCCATCATTGGCGCCTGATGGGAAGCATATTTTGTCAGTGACAGTTAAGTATATGCCTTATAAATTGCGTAACGGCAATTGGGATGAACTCCGAGCGGAAATAGGCAAGTTGGTTATTGATACCATCTCGGCATACGCACCTGATTTTAGACAATACATCCAGCATGTTAAAGTCATTACTCCCTTGGAAATGGAAGATGTATATAGTTTGCCGGAAGGCAGCCCTGTCCATGGGGATATGGCACTGAATCAATTTATGTGGATGCGCCCAATCCCAGGATATGCACAGTACCGCGGACCATTTGAGGGTCTGTATATGTGCAGTGTGGCAACCCATCCTGGATGTGGTGTAACCGGCATTAGCGGGAAAATTGCTGCTCGCCAGATTTTGAAAGATTTAGATTAAATCTGTTGAGTTTGGCAACCCAGGTTTCAATCATATCTGCTCTTACTTCGCAAGTGAAAAGATACAAAACCAGAGAAAATAACTTATGACCAATATAAAGCCAATTCGCCCGAAAATTAATTTGGAAGTGTTAAGTGCCGATGAACTTGAATCCATTCAGTCCGCTACGTTGGAGCTATTGGAAACTGTGGGAATACGCTTCCCGTCCGAAGAAGCGTTACGCAGATTCGCAGAACACGGCGCACAGGTTGATGCGGATAGCCAAATTGTGCGCTTGCCCTCAGATCTGGTTAAAAAGGCAATCAGCCATGCCCCGCGAACTTACGGCTTGGCGGGGCGCGTCAAAGGTGTCGATTTGCTGTTAGATGGTAGCTGTAGCTATTTTGGCACGGATGGCGTTGGGGTGGAGACTCTTGATTTTGTAACGGGAGCAAGCCGTTCGTCCACGAAAGCAGACGTCGCGAAAATGGCGAGGGTCGCCGATGCGTTATCATCCATCGGATTTTATTGGCCTATGGTCAGCGCGCAAGATTACGGGCATGTAGCGCCCTTGCATGAAATAGAGGCCAGCTTTAATAACACCGTCAAGCATGTTCAGACTGTAACATCTGTAGACAAGACTTTGGCTAATTATGCCATTCGTATGGCTGAGGTTATTTCTGGAGATAGAGAAAGAATGCGAGCCGCGCCACCGCTTTCAGCCTTGATCTGCACGATCACACCTTTGAGCCAAGATAAGGAAGCCATTGAAGCGGCGATGGCTTATGCCAAAGCTGGAATCCCGGTAGGCTTTATGGCGATGCCAACACTTGGCTCCACAGCACCAGCCACAACCGGAGGGGCATTGGTTTTGGGGAACGCGGAGTTGGTCAGCGCAATTGTTCTGATGCAGTTGGTTGCCCCGGGTGCGCCCGTTTTTTACTCTTTGTGTGCTTCCGTTATGGACCCGCAAACCGCAGGCTATATCGTTGGCATTCCTGAGAAATACTTATGCAACACTGCCGGAGTTCAATTGGCCCATGATTGGGGTGTTCCCGTACTGGCAGGATCTTTCGCTATGGATGCCCCTGAACCAGCGACTTGGCAGTTGGGGCGAGATAGTGTTTACACATCATTGATGGTCGCTATGGCTGGCGCAGACCTTGCCGAAGGCTTGGGGATGATCAAATCTTCAACTTTGTTGGTGCCAGAACAGATTATCTTCGATGATGAGATTTACCACACACATCGCGCTTTGGTTGATGGGGTTGATACAAGCTTTGATGGTTTGGCGATGGACACAATTAAGAATGTTGGACCTGGAGGGCATTTCCTAGCCCAAAAACATACGCGCAAACATTTAAGAGAAATATGGATACCAGAATTATCTCATCCGCGTATGTCTTTGGGTGAACCACCATCACCGGATATTCGTCAGCGCGCGCGAGATAAATTTGATACGATTCTGCGAGAACACAAGCCTGAGCCTTTGGCAGAATCTGTGCAACGCGAATTACAAGCCATTCTGGATGCAGCGAAAAAGGAAATAACCGGGTAGAAGGAGCCATGAAAAACTTTTCTCGTTTTCACAACATGAAACAAAATCTCAGACCACCTGATCTCTATGAGTATTTTGTCGATAACTATTGGTTCAAATCAGTCGATCTTGAAAATCAGAAAATCAACGAACCCCTGCGCGGTAGTCACAAAGCAGATGTGGTCATTGTAGGGGGCGGCTTCACGGGCCTGTCTTCTGCCTATCACATCAAAAAGAAGTTTCCGGAAAAGCATATCGTCCTTCTGGAAGGAGCTTGTTGTGGTTATGGCGCCAGCGGTCGCAACGGTGGTTTTTGCATAGCTACTGATCTACTCGATGAATCAAATACTTCAAGCCCTGAAGCGATTCAGAACAATCTGGATGTTTCCTTTTACGGGATTAATTTCATAAAGAAGATGATCTCGGAATACGACGTCGAGTGTGATTTTGAAGAAAACGGGATGCTCGACGTTGCTCTGACCGAAAAACATATTCAAGGGTTGGAAGAAGCTAAGGATGAGCTCAAATCTTTTGGCCTTGATTCCACGCTCCTTCTAGGCAAAGAACTTGAGACTGAGATCAAATCCCCCAGATTTATCGCTGGCTTGAAAAACCCGCATGGTGCCACACTCAACCCTGCCAAACTGGCTCGTGAGATGAAGAGGGTGGTCGAAGAAATTGGAGTTGAAGTACGTGAACGCAGTGTTGTTACCCGCATCACGCCCGGCAAAATAAACCACGTGGATACCGAGTTGGGAGATATTAGTGCCCCCATCATTGTTCTGGCATTGAATGCTTATTCCCACAAACTTGGCTTTTTTAAGAGCCGAGTTTTCCCCATCAGTGTTTTCCAGGTCGCTACAGAGCCTCTGTCTAATTCACAATTGGAGGCTATAGGATGGCAAAATCGGCAGGGGTTATCCGATATGCGCACCATGTTCAGTTATCTGATCCAGACCAAGGATAATCGTATTGTTATGGGGGGAGCCTTTACTTATTATGATAACGATGCTCTCTGCTCTGGGAATGATAAATATTTTACTCCTTCTATCATCGAGGATCTCTTTACTTCTTTTCCCCAACTAGAGAGTTTGAGGGTTGAACATGCTTGGGGAGGCACTACGGCCTATATATTGGGCCAACGAATCCCTTCTGTGGGTGTGATGGGTGACCATCAAAATATCTATTATGGCGTTGGCTTGAGCGAAGGCGTCCCAACAACGCAAACATTTGGTCGTATCATCGCAGATCTGATGGCAGGGGAATCGAACGCCTTTACCAAGCATAATGTTGTAAATCAGCCCTTAGCTTATGCTGGACCAACAAATTTACGTGGGATATTTGGCAAAGTCGCCAAGTGGATGTGGACAAGAGCTGAATAATAAGAATATATCGGATGAAAAGCCTCGCCTCGCGCGCAACCTCAACTTGCGTGCCGTAAATTGACATCTTCTCGGCGTAGAGATCTCCCTGTTCTCGCCGAGAAAATGTTTGGGAATAAAACCCAAGCCCAAACCATATGCGAAGCGGCACTTCATCAAGAATATCGCGGCGGGCTGTAGATGATTTACTGGAACTATCAAATAAAGGAAATTGATTATGAATTCAACTAGAAATTTAGTAGATAATACTCCTCCCAATACCGCAGTATGCCCGCTTTGTGGTGAACCCAATCAATGTGCCGTAGCAGCTGACCCAAATGCGACAGAATGCTGGTGTGAATCGGTTATTTTCCCCGAAGAGTTGCTTGAGAAAGTTCCAAAAGACGCGGTCAGAAAAACATGTATTTGTCAAAAATGTCTTGAGCGATTTGAAGAATCTGCCAAGCCTCAATAAAAAATGCGATATTTGCCAAAGGAGAAAAAGTGAAATCACATGCGCGCGTAGTTATTGTTGGGGGTGGCATCATGGGGGTTGGATTGCTCTACCATTTAGCCGAAGCAGGTTGGGACGATTGTGTTCTCATTGAAAAAGCTGAATTGACATCCGGCTCAACCTGGCATGCTGCCGGGCAATGCCCGAATTTCACAGGGGATTACAATATTGCTAAAATTCAACATTATAGCAATACACTTTATCCGAAATTGGAAAAATTGACCGGACAAGCGACCGGTTGGCATGGCGTTGGTGGAATCCGTTTTGCGACCACCAAAGAAGAATTGGATAATTTTCGGCGAGTAGAAGGTATCGCTAAAAAAGTCGAATTCAGAATGGAAATTATTGGGCTAGATGAGATTCGACGATTAAATCCCTTTGTCAATACCGATGGTGTTCTCGCTGGGGCTTGGACGCTTGATGATGGCTACGTTGACCCGGCAGGTGTGACCAATGCAATGGCAAGTGGTGCAAAAAAAATGGGCGCAACGATTATTCGCCATAATCGTGTTACGGACATCAATTTACTCCCCAGCGGAGAATGGGAGGTGGTCAGCGAGCAAGGGACGATTATCTGCGAGCATGTTGTCAATGCTGGTGGGTGTTACGCTGCTCGAATCGGAGCTTGGGTTGGGCTTGATCTTCCCATTGTACCGATGAAGCATCAATATCTTGTTACCGAACCGATTAAAGAATTCGTAGACCGCGATCAAGAAATCCCGGTTATGCGCGATCCCTATCCAAATGCTTATTATCGGCAGGAGCAAAACGCGGGACTGATAGGGATTTATGAGCGCAGCGGTACGGAGGAAGCCTGGTTTGGTTCTGGGCAAGACTGGGATTCAGAGAGCGAACTCTTCGCTGCTGATTATGAAGTCATCATGCCGGGTTTGGAACGCGTCATGGAGCGGATGCCGATTTTTGCCGAGGTCGGGATTATGCGCGTTGTGAATGGCGCAAATCCCCGCACGCCAGATCATAATCCCTTGATCGGCCCAGCGTCAGGGTTGCGAAATTTCTGGCTCAGTTGCGGGCAAAATATGGGCATTGGGCAAGGAGCTGGCGCGGGAAAATATCTGGCACAATGGATGATGCACGGTGCGGCTGAGATCAATATGGTCGGAGTTGATCCGCGCCGCTTTGGATCTTATGCTCATATGGAGTATGCCCGTGCAAAATCGCATCAAGACTTCACTTTCATGTATCAACTCCACCTGCCTGGTGAAGAACGCCCAGCCGGGCGACCTGCTCGAACAAGCCCCCTCTATGAAAAGTTAAAGGCCAAAGGGGCTGAATACGCACAGGGATTTGGATGGGAACGTCCTAAGTGGTTTTCACTGGATGGTCGTGAGGAAGAAAAGAGTTTTCGGCGCAATAATATCTTCGAAGTAGTCGGTGATGAATGTAGGGCGGTGCGTGAGCGGGTAGGTGTACTCGATCTTTCCAGTTTTACAAAGCACGATGTGACTGGGGCTGATGCAGAAACTTATTTAAACCGCATCTTGGCAAATCGAGTGTCTCGCAAAAAAGGTGGCATAGTGCTCGCACATGGTCTGACGGAACAGGGGCGGATTGAAAGTGAATATACGATTACGCGCTTGAATGACGAGCATTTTTACCTGCTTTCGGCAGCCGCTGCCAATATCCGCAATAGCGATCAGCTCAATCAGAGCAAGCGAGATGGCGAAGAAGTAACGATCAAAAATATTACCGATGAGTGGGGCACGCTGGTCTTGGTGGGTCCCCGCTCTCGTGATTTACTCTCTAAAATCACAGATGCTGATTTAAGCAATGCGCATTTTCCCTGGTTGACTGGAAAGGAAATCGAGATAGCAGGTATAGGACTGCGCGCCCTTCGAATCAATTATGTAGGCGAATTGGGTTGGGAACTCCACATGCCCATAGCTCAACTTGAGCACCTCTATGACGCGGTCTGGGAAGCTGGTGAAGAATTCGGAATCGCAGATTTTGGCATGTACGCATTGACCAGTTTGGGCAAGGAGAAAGCCTACTATGCCTGGGGCGTAGAACTGATTAACGAAATCACGATGATCGAAGCCAGTATGGAGCGTTTTATTGACTTCAAAAAAGGTGATTTCATCGGACGAGATGCGCTGCTTAAGCGACAAAAAGAAGAACTTGCCTGGAATATTGCCTACGTTGAAGTGGATGCTGAAGATGCCGAAGTGCGCGGTGGAGAGCCAGTTTTGGACGGTGAAAAAGTTATCGGTGTGACCACATCGGGGGCCTATGGCTATGCCGTTCAAAAAAGCCTCGCCTTTGTTTATGTCCCGCCAAAATACGCTGCGAAAGGTACGACTTTTGATATTGAGATATTAGGACAGCGTTGCAATGCAAAGGTCTTGGGAGAGTCGGCCTATGACCCAGGAAATAAACGTCTGCGATCTTGAGCCATTCTACAATAATCGGATCAGGAATCCGCGCTTCACTCTTGATTTGGGCTTGCGTGCCCTATCCGAGCAGATTCTCAGCATAAGCGGAATAACGTTCACGCCGAGAGAATGTTGACTGACGGTACCCAAGTTCAACTCAAATGCGATTCGGCTTTTCATCCAATAGAACTTCTCATATAATCTTGTGCAGTTGGCTGTTGAGAAGCTGATGGACTATTCCCGAATTAAATCAAGGAGAAAAAATGTTAGAAGAATTATTCAAAGAAATGGCGCAGAGCATTCTGGATGGCGATGATGAAGTTGCTGCCAAATTGGCTACACAAGCGTTGGGTGAAGGTGTTGATCCTTTGGCTGCTATCACAGCGGGCTATATGCTCGGCGTGAATGAAGTCGGTGACGCTTTTGCTTGCGGTGATGCTTTTTTGCCAGAATTGGTCATGGCCGGAGAAGCGATGAAAGCGGCTATTGCGGTCTTGGAGCCAGCGATGAAGGCTTCTGGTGTGTCGCGTGAGATTTTGGGTAAAGTGGTGATAGCAACCGTTGAGGGCGATATCCATGAGATTGGCAAATCTTTGGTTGGCACAATGCTGACATCTTCTGGTTTCGAAGTTTATGATTTGGGCGTGGATGTCTCAACGGACGATCTTCTAGCCAAAGCCGAAGAAGTGGGCGCCGATATTATCGGTTTGAGTGCCTTGCTCACTACCACGATGAGTAAACAAAAAGAAGTCATTGACGAGGTTGCAAAGCGCGGTATGAAAGTGATGGTTATGGTAGGCGGTGCGCCAGTCACGAAAGAATGGGTGCAAAGAATCGAAGCAGATGGCTATTCAGAAGATGCTATCGGCGCGGTTAGTGTAGCCAAAGAATTAATGGGGATTTTTTCTCTTAATGATAAAGCAGAGGAGAACTAAAATATGCAACCCAAAATTGAACTTCTAACACAAGATTTAATTGACCGTGTTTTGGATGAAGCCTTCCAGTTGATGATGAATCCTGGGATCAAGGTGCAATACGCAGAAGCGCGCGAATTGTTGGCTTCTGCCGGTTGCGAAGTGGATGAATCCAATGACGTGGTGCGCATCCCAGAATCGGTGGCGAGAAAGGCTTTAGAGACGGTGCCCAGCGAATTCATTCTCTATGACCGCGATGGAAATCCCAAAATTAACTACGGTGGTGATCACGTCCACTTTGACCCGGGCTCATCAGGCGTGAGTGTTCTTGACCCTGAAACGCTAGAGCATAAAGCGGCTTATACGCCCGATTTGGTTCGCATCATCAAGGTTGCTGAGATGTTGCCGCAATATGACGCGCAATCTACGGCTGTGGTTTGCAACGAAGTGCCGAAAGAAATTGGTGATTTTTATCGCTTGTATCTGGTCTTGCTACATTCGAAAAAACCGATTGTAACGGGCGCATTCTCAAACGACACCTTAGAGACTATGATAGATATGCTGGGGATTTTTGCGGGCAGTCGTGAAGAGTTGGCAAAAAAACCGCAAGCTATTTTCGATGTTTGCCCATCACCACCGCTCATCTGGAGCAAGTTTGGCGCGGGCAATCTGATCGAGTTGGCGCGCGCGGGTGTTCCTGCCGAGATGGTTTCCATGCCTTTGGCTGGTGCGGCGGCACCTGTTACCTTGCTTGGGTCCGTTGTACAACACGCGGCAGAATCTATTAGCGGAATCACTATTCATCAATTAGCCAAGGCAGGCTCGCCCATCGTTTGGGGCGGCGCACCAGCGATTTTCGATATGCGAAAAGGCAGCACGCCTATGGGCGCGATCGAGACCGCCATGATCGATGTTTCTTATGCGCAAGTCGGCAAATCGCTAAATATCCCTACGCATTGCTATCTTGGCGCAACAGAATCCAAAGTGGTCGATGCACAGGCTGGACTCGAAAGCGGCATGTCGGCATTGGTCGGCGCTTTGGCGGGAATCAATATGATTTCTGGTGCAGGTATGTTGGACTTTTTAGCTTGTCATAGCCCTGAAAAATTGACTATCGATGCAGAAGCCATTGGCATGGCAAAGCGGATGTTGGAAGGCGTCAGCGCACGTACCGAGACACTTGCTACCGCTATGTTTGAAGGAATTAACTTCAAAGGCGATTTCCTTAAACAGCGCGTTACACGTGAGTTATTCTCCGAAGAGCAATATCTACCTTCTGAAGTAATTGACCGAGATTCTATTCGCGGTTGGCAACAGGCTGGCAGAATGGATACATTTGCGCGTGCTAAAATCCGCACCAAAAAACTGCTGGACGAATACCAACGCCCAGAAATGGATGCAGATAAAGAGAAAGAATTGATCAGAATGGTCGAAACTCTGGCAAAAAAAGCCGGGATGAATCGCCTTCCAGAACTGGAATAAAGCAAATTAACAAATGAGAAATTTCTTTTTATTTCCCAACTCGCACACACTTAATTCAGAAGTTGTGAAGCATTTTAAGCGCAACTTTTTCGTAAATATCATGGACGCAGGCTTTTGGTTTTTCGGCGACAGTTTTGTTGCCGCCTATACGATAATGCCTGTTTTTATGAGCACATTAACCGATTCGCCGATTTTGATTGGATTAATACCAGCCTTGGAGGGGGCAGGCTGGTTTTTGCCTCAATTATTTTTAGCCAAGCATTTAGAAGGTAAAAAACGCAGATTGCCAATCACGCTAAAACTAGGGCTTTTGGATCGGCTCCCTTTTTTATTTCTTGCAATAGGCACTTTCTTTATTTTAAAAGTTGACCCAAAAGTTGCGATTATCTTGTTTTTGGTTGTCTATGTGATAAAAACCTTTTCCAGCGGGTTAGCGGCTCTGCCCTGGCAGGAGTTGATTGCCACAGTTATCCCCGTTTCTCATCGAGGCCGCTATTGGGGCTTTGCGTTAACGTCAGGGAAATTAATGGGTATGATCGGGGCAATTATTGCAGGCTTTATGCTTGCGAATATCGCATACCCTTTAAATTACGCTTATATGTTTCTGGTTGGTTTTATTTGCGCTTCAATTTCTTATTTATTCCTAAGCATGAATAAGGAGCCTGAAATAAATCGACAGCCTTCTACAAAAAACGGCAATATTTGGGGGAGAATAAAAGAAGTGCTTGGTGAAGATAAAAATTTCAGGATCTATCTAATAAACCGAGCATTTGTCTTCTCAAGTTTTATGGGAATGGCTTTCATCACCGTTTATGGTTTAGAGAAATTCAATCTGCCAATTTCGTATTCAGCAATTTTCACAGGTGTGATGTTAGCTTCAGAAGTTGTGGGGTATGGGATTTGGGGCGTCATCGGCGATAAGGATGGATATAAACGGGTTATAGAATACAGCAATCTATTTTTGATTGTTGGTTTATTTGCTCTTTTATTTGTCGAATCCGTATGGGGGCTGTATATCGTATTTGGAATCATCAGTTTCGCCCATTCAGGAGAGCTTATTGCGGATCAAAATATCGCTATGGAATTTAGCTCAGAAACTGATCGCCCCACATATATTGGTATGTCGAAAACACTCACTGGTCCCTTTCTTTTAATTGCCCCTGTTTTAGGTGGGGTACTAGTGCAATTGTGGGGCTACCCGACAATGTTTATGACCGCGCTAATTATTTCGATGGTTGCTTTTGTAGTCATCAAATTTTTTGTGGTGGAACCGAGGTTGGCAAAGTAATGCTTTTTGAGAGGAAATATTGAGCTTTTTTCCTTCTTCATCCTGGAGAGTGCTTTATGGATAAAACACGTTTTCAAAACCGAGTCTGCCTGATCACCGGCGCTGGTAGTGAAGCAGGGATTGGTTTCGCCGCGGCCCAAACCATTGGATTAGCGGGCGCTCAAATCGCGATCACCTCCACCACAAACCGCATAGAACAGCGTGCGTCCTCTTTACGGTTTCAGGGCATTAAGACCAACGCCTATATTACCGATTTAATGGATCGAGTACAGGTACGCCATTTAGTGGAATCAGTTTTAGCAGATTTTGGCCGTATTGATATTCTGATAAATAATGCGGGCATGGTGCAAGTGGGGCAAGATGATTCATCGAGTGAAATGGCTGAGATGGCTTTCACTGAGTGGGATACCAGTATCGCGCGCAATCTCCATACTTGTTTTAACGTCACGCGAACGGTGCTGCCCATCATGATCAATCAACAATATGGTCGTATCGTCAATGTTTCTTCAGTCACAGGGCCACTGGTGAGCAACCCTGGCTCAACCTCTTACGGCGCGGCGAAAGCTGCCATGATCGGGATGAGTCGTAGTCTGGCGATTGAAGTAGCTACAAAAGGTATTATTGTAAATAACGTGCTGCCAGGCTGGATTGGTACGGGCTCTCAAGCACCCGAAGAGGCCATTGCTGCCCAATATACCCCGATGAAACGCGCTGGTACGCCCGGCGAAGTTGCGGATTTGATTGCTTATCTGGCTTCAGATGAAGCGACATATATCACGGGGCAGGAATTTATCGTGGATGGAGGAAACTGTTTACAAGAATACAAAGGCCCTAGTGAATTGTATTATTAGCCAACAGGGTCAACGCTCATGATGGCGTATCCTTTCCTTACGCCTTGATACTGGTAAGTTCGTCCAGCGCCTTCGTCAATGCATCAAGCAGTGTATCTGCGTGCTCCTTCTGAAAGACAATGGGAGGGCGGATTTTCAGGGTGGCGTAGTTTGGTCCGGTGGTTCCAACAAGAACGCCATTTTCACGCATATTATTCATCAAACGGTCAGCCAGTTTCGGGTCAGATGCGCCACCAGGCTTGATCATATCTATACCCTGAAGCAGACCTGAACCGTGTTTTTCGCCGATCACAGGATAGTCTTTCTGTAAAACCGTCAAGCGCTCTTTTAGATATTGCCCAACTTCGAGCGCGTTCTGTTGTAACCCTTCCTTTTCAATCACTTCCAGCACAGCCAGTCCCGCTGCACAGGATACGGGGTTACCGCCGAAGGTGTTGAAGTATCCTGTCTTGTTTGCGATGACTTCAGCGATCTCTGGTCGGGTCACTACTGCTGCAAGTGGATGCCCATTGCCCATTGGTTTTCCCATGGTCACGATATCAGGTATCACATCATCAAATTGAAAGCCCCAGAAATGCTGGCCAAGGCGTCCAAATCCACCCTGAACCTCATCGGCGATAGAAAATCCACCAGCGGCACGTGTCTTTGTATAGAGGATGCTGAGATAATCCTTTGGCGAAGTGTAAATGCCGTCACTGACGAAGGATGTGTCCAGGAGCAGCATTGCCGGTTGGTGACCCTGTTCACCTAGTGCCGTGATCGCATTATTTATGCCAGAATCTGGCTTTCGGAAGGTGGTATCAGATGTGGGTGCAAAGATGGTTTGGACGTGGCGTGGCAAATTCTTTTGAGAAATACTTTCGGGACTAAATTGCATCGTGGCTGCGCTGCTGCCATGATATGCGTATTTGGTTATCAGAGCACCGCTATTGCCAGATGCAAGTTGTGACATCTGCCAGGCAAGCTCGTTGGCTTCTGACCCTGTACATACAAACATGCAAACGCTCAATGGCTCTGGCATTCCTTTGGTGATCTGGTCGGCCAGTTCGAGAATGAGTCCGTGCATATAGCGTGTGCTGGTATTTAGTTTGCGGGACTGTTTGGCAATTGCGTTCGCCACATGGGGGTGACTGTGGCCAACATGGGCAACATTATTATAGGCATCGAGGTAGCGATTGCCATCAACATCATATAGCCAGACGCCTTCACCACGCACGATGTGCAAGGGACGTTCGTAGAATAGATAAGCACAAGGGCCAAGCAGATGATCGCGACGTTTCAGATGTGATTTAAGGGTTTCATTTGAATTTTTCTGCGATGAAGTCGCTTCATCCATTTCCCATAATCCACAGGTTCGGAAAAATTTTTTTGTAATATCTGCGGGATCTAGAGCGCGCCATGCTTCCAATGTGCGCCATGTCTCTTCGACACCCCCAGTAATATACTCTCGATTCTCAGGATGGAGCGTTACTCTCCAGGCTGCGATCACATTCAGCATTGTCAAACGCGCTGCGATCAGGTCGTAGAGTATGCGCAGTTCAGCGTCTTCGAGTGGGTTTATTTCGTGGTAACCAGCGATAATTTCCACAGCTACACCAAGAAGATCAGCATGTCCACGAAGCATTTGGGCAATGGTGGTCGCCAGATCAATGATCAGGAGTGTATGAGTCATATCCCCAAAGTCGATCATACCAACAATGCATCCAGGATCGTTTTCTGCTACAATGATATTGTCAGGCGTCAAATCGTTGTGAAGAATCTGCGCCCGTAGTTTTGGTATCTGGGGAAGCACATTCTGATCGAAGCGATCCAGAAAGTAGCTGGCCAGTTCGTGATGATTTGCATCGGTAATATGGGGCAAATACTGTCTGAGCTTTGACGTGTGTTTTAAGTCCCACAGTAGTTCATAATTCGCACCCGAGTGGAAGAAGCCTCGCAAGCTCTGAGCGAGTTGGGCCAAGCTGGCTCCCATCGGACGGAGCAGAGCAAGCTCGGTCGGGTCATCTTTCGGTGGAATGCCCGGTAAGTAGGTTAGGATGCGAAAGCCGTGTTTTGCACCGTTTTGAGCCTGTACCTGCTCAATTGCCAAGCCGTTTCGAGAGAATAGGACTTCAGGTACAGATAGATCAGGATTGGTCTGGGTGATATGTTCCAGAGCCTTGATCTGCATATCAATCATTGCCGGGGTTTCAGCGTTGTTGGCGATTTTTATTACAAATTGATTGCCAGTCTTGGTTTTGATTCGAAAATTCTGGTCTCGCTCACTATCGAGAGGGGAGAGTTTGCCGGTGAGACCATATAACCTGTTGGCGATATCTTTTACTTCTTTGGCGGTAAAGTTTGGGGGTTGGGTCTCTAAAAGATCGTCTTGGTAAGGGGCATGATTTGGTTCAGGCATATCAGTTCTCCAAAACAGAGTATGTGCAATCAAGCCAATTCTAATACAATTTTCAGTTGGCGAGCGTATTCGATTTTAGCAAATTCAGTGGCTGCAAGATAGCCTGAATAGGTAGCGTGCCCGTGGGATTGTGGGGCTATCCAGCAATGTTTATGACCGCGCTAATTATCTCAGTGATGGTTTTCTTAGTTATTAAATTCTTTGTAGTGGAACCGAGATTGTCAAAGTAGTGCTTTTTATGACAGAAAGTATTGAGCTTTTTTTCATATATAGCTTATTCTTTGCTTGCAACCACCAGCCCAATTCCTATCAACAAACCCCCAAATAAAAACAGGGGCGTGATGATTTCTCCAAGGAAGATAGCGCCTAAAACTGTGCCTACGACGGGTTGCGCGAAAAATGTTAATGAGGCGAGACTGGCGTCAAGAAGAGCAAAGGCGGTGTTCCACAAGTACATGGCAAGGGCGGTGGCAATAATGCCAAGGAAGAGAATCCCGGCGATGACGCCAAGGGTGATCTCTCCTATTCCCAGCGTAGAGATTTCCCATACACTGAAGGCGATGCTCGTCGGCAATCCGCCCACAAACGCGATCAAGCTGACTGTAAGAACGTCTACGCCGCGCGTCACTTTTCGGATGAGTACTGAGTAAAGTGCCCAAGTCAATGCTGCGGAGACGAGACTCATATTTCCCCAAAAAAGAGAAGAAGCTAATTCTGCGCTGCGTGGATCGATCACGGCGAGTACGCCTAACGATGCAATTAATAAAGCGATAAAGCGTCTGCGTGTGATTTTTTCACCAAGAATAATAGCGGCGAAGATGAGGACGAAGGCGGGGGTTGCAGATGTGACGAGTGAGCCATTTGCTGCGGTGGAGAGATTTGTGCCGACGAATTGAAATCCTAGTGAAATACCGTAGCCGATGAAGCCGACCCAAACAATGCTCCAGAATTGTTTCTTGCGGATAGTCAACTTTTTTTGCAAAAAGGCGATAATAAAGAGTGTGGCGATGCCAAGTATGAGACGTGAAGTGAGTAAAGAGAAAGGCGGAATAACTGCCATCACTGCTTTGCTTACGACGTACATTGCGCCCCAAATGGCGGCGGCGGAGAGGCCAGAGATGATGCCGAGGGTGGTGTTTTTCATAAAATAATCACTGATAATGCGAATTCTTTTTGAATTCCTTCCCCAGCTTATGGGAGAGTGAGGGTGAGAACAAATTATACGCCTGAATCAAAAACCTCGTTCATTTTGAACGAGGTTTTGCTCCTCCCCTATATTCCGTTTTTTAGAATTTAGGGGAGGCTGGGAGTGGGGAGAATTTAGAACATTTCTGCGTTAATTTCTGCGAGAGTTTCAGCAGTTGGACGCAGGTCTTCGTCCTTTAAGCGATTGATCGGTTCTTCTGTCATGTTGAGCAAATCAATTAATGAAGGGCGGTCTGGGTCAATGTAGATCAATCCAGTTAATAGCAAATTGTCTGCGTTGGATTCTTCAATGATTTGAACAGCCGCCATTCGATTGGTCGGATCATAGTCTCTGTCCAGCTTCTTAAGGCGGACAGAGGAACCATCGTGCATAGGCACGTTTTGAGTGGTGCCTTCCTCAAAGTCTTCAAGCATGATCTCGTCGCGGGCAGGGATGAAAGAGAGATCATGGATAGCAGTATTATGCTCGCGACCCCAGCCATAAGAATGTACGGAGGAATCTTGATTATTAAAGGTTACGCAAGGGCTAATAATATCAAGAATAGCTGTTCCATTATGATGCAGTGCTGCCTTGATGAGAGTCTTAACTTGTTTGGGGTCACCAGCAAATGAACGAGCTACAAATGTAGCATTGGATGCCATCGCTTCAAAGCATACGTCAATGGGTACCAGTTCGTTGGTGCCTTGTTTCTTGAGGGTTAGCCCAACTTCAGATGTTGCTGAAAGCTGACCTTTGGTTAGCCCATAGGTGCCGTTATTTGCAATAATATATACCATCGGGACGTTACGGCGGATAACGTGCTTGAATTGTCCCATGCCAATGCTGATAGAGTCGCCGTCGCCGCTCATGGCGAGTCCTGTCAATGTGGGGTCACCGATTAAGGCTCCAGTGGCGAGGGCAGGCATACGTCCATGGAGGCCGTTAAAGCCGAAGGAGCGATCAAGCATATAGGTGGGGGCTTTGCTCGAGCATCCGATACCGCTGAATTTGACGATATCTTCGGGCATCATATCCATTTCGTAACAAGCCGCGATGATTTGACTGAGGATGGAGTTATGTCCACACCCTTGGCAGAGCGTAGTAGGTGCTCCCTTGTATTCGCTTTTGGAAAGGCCGATTTTATTGGTTTTAGCCATGATTATTTCTCCTTCTTTGCGAGAATATCATCTCGAATCCACTCAGCAGTTAGTGAAAGACCGTTGTTGAGAATGGATGATGTCATTTTAGTGCTTTCTTCGGGCATTTCAATACTCAGTATTTCACGTAGCTGCCCATTATGATTCATTTCGACGACAAATATCTCGTCATATTTCCGAACAAATTCTTTTACTATATCGTTGATGGGTAAAGCGCGTAATCGTAGATAATCTGTTTTCACACCTTCTTTGGCAAGCAGATCACGAGCTTCAATGACGGCGGGAGTTGTGGAGCCGTAAGCGATGATACCGATTTTGGAGTCTTCCATTTCTTCGATGATTGCATCGGGAACATATTGACGGGCTGTTTCGTATTTCAGATTAAGGCGATTCATGCCTTCCATCCATACGTCAGGATCTTCGCTATAATTAGCAAAAGCATCATGCCCAGTGCCACGTGCAAAATATGTGCTGCCTACATGGCGGTTCCCCGCGACAGTGCGATAAGGAATTCCGTCGCCGTCTACATCCTTGTAGCGTCCCCATTTACCGTGTTTGGCTTCAAATTCTTCAAAATCTTCCTCCCAAAGAACCTTGCCGCGATCCATTGGTATATCGGGATATTCAAAAGGCTCACTCATCCACTGATTTTGACCGAGATCAAGATCGCTAAGAACGAAGACTGGTGTTTGCGTCCGTTCGGCAACATCGAAAGCTTTCCAGCCGAACTCGAAACATTCACGGGCGGAACCGGGCAAAAGAACGATATGTTTTGTGTCACCATGACTGACTGAAACTGCTTGTTTTAAGTCACCTTGGGATGTGCGAGTGGGGAGGCCTGTACTGGGCCCCATACGTTGGATATTCCAGATCACCAGTGGAACTTCAGCAAAATACGCCAACCCGACGTATTCGCCCATGAGACTGATGCCTGCTCCCGATGTGGACGTCATTGCCCGCGCCCCAGACCATGCCCCGCCAATCGTGATTCCAAGTGCGGCTAATTCATCCTCCGCTTGAACAATAGCATAGGTGGCTTTATCATCTTTTGTCATCCGGAGTTTCGGTAAATAGGTACTCATTTTTTCAACCAAGCTGGTTGCCGGCGTGATGGGATACCAGCCAACAACTTGTACGCCACCGTAGATCGAGCCAAGAGCGGCAGCAGTATTGCCATCTGCCATAATGAGGCCATCTGTTTTATCCATTGGTTCGACGAAGAAATTATCGGTCTTTTCAAGATTTTCGCTAGCCCAGGCTGCGCTGGCTTCGATAACGTTCATATTGATGGCAACGGGTTTTTCTTTTCCTTTGAAATGAAAATCAAGTGCCATTTTGATTTTTGCTATTTCAATGCCCAGCATTTGTGCTAGTACACCAATATAGACCATATTTGAGACCATCGTCCGTAAACTGGAGGGAATACCAGCTTCTTTGATAATGCCCTTAACTTCCATTGGATAAGCGGTGATATCGTCACGTTCGATAGGTGTCTTGATCGAGTTATTATAAAAAAGAACTCCGCCTGGAAGCACGTCTTCTACATCGCGCTCGAAAGATTCAGGATTCATCGCAACAACAATTTCATGCTCGTCGCGGCGGGCGGTATAGCCATCTTTGCTTAAGCGGATGGTGTACCAGGTAGGCAGTCCCTGAATGTTTGACGGGAACATATTCTTACCCGTTACGGGGATGCCCATCTTGAAGAGAGCACGTAAAATAGTCAGGTTCGATGTTTGGCTCCCGGAGCCATTCGCCGTTCCTACGGTGATTGAAAAATCATTGATAATTTTATTTGTCATAACTTCCTCAATAGAAACTAGAGATTAGGCCGAGTTGCAATTAGCTCGGTGTGTTCCATTAATATTTGATATGCAGAGTCGAATTTTCCATCTTCAATTGCTTCAACCATATTGGCATGGTAAGTCCATACATTTGTTAGGTAAGCGTAATCAGCAAATACGCTTAGATCAACTGCTTCATAGGCTTCCCAATAAGCTTCCAGTAAACCGGTTACAAAAATATTATTTAAACGGCGGTAAATTAGCAAATGTAAATTGCGGTGTTCTTCATGTGGAATTTTAGCCGGATGCCCGCGTAATTTTCCCCACGCTTTCTGAACGAGTTCTTTTAGCTCTTCAACATCCTCGGGTAAAAGAGACTTAACTGCTTGAGAAAAATACGCCGATTCTACGTGATTGCGTAAATCAGAATAGCTTTCAAAATTGGAGCGTTCATCCAGAATGGCGTAGCCAAGACTTTGTTGAAGGGCAGGGGTAAAGGTATAAGGTAATCGTCGCATCCCTGTGCGTGGTTTAACGCTCACCAAGCCCAATGCACGTGCGACCGCGACTTGCTCTCGCAATGCAGCCCGATTGATTCCTAAATCCTTGCTAAGTTGATCCAAGGCAGGAATCCTATCTAAATTGGTCTCTTTATGAGAGGCTAGGTACTTAAAAAATCCAGAAAGATTTTGCAGCATTTTTAATATCTATTCCATTAATCTGATTATTAGAATGAATGAGAGTTTATCACCATAAAATTACTGCGTCAAGTTGTAGATTAAAGATTGCTAGGGTATAATGAGACGCTTGTTCTCCAAATAGGAAAATCTTAGCCCAAAGGGCAAATTTGTAATTAAAGGCACTGAAAAAAATGAATCTTTCGACCCTTCCCGCCGAATATTGGCAATCGCTGGAAATCAGTAAACACGACACCGACTTTCTTTTGAATTATCTTTTTGAGCTCGAAACACCTTTGATCGGAAAAGAGCTAACTTCTGCATTGGTGGCAGAGCGAATACGTTTTGAGCAAGAAGCGATTTTGAAGAAGCAGAAAGGATCAGGGAAGGTTTACCTCCCAAAAGAGAATTATGAAACTGGCGAAGAGTTGGCTTTTCCTGCCTTGAATTGGGCAAAAGGAGAAGTGACTGCGGTACGTGCAGGAAAAAATCCTGAAGTTGAAGCCTTTGATGTGATGACTGTTGCGATGGAAGGTGGAAATGAACATCTTTTTGCAACGGGCGTAGATGAGCATGCGCTCAACGTGGAAAACGAAGTTGGGGAAGGGGATGGAGAGTCTGATCTCGACGAGATAACTTCTCTCTTTGGGGACGCTCTCGGCGATAAACTTGCTACCGCTTTACGAAAAGGGGATGAGCTAGTGAGCATCGCTGACCATTGGTTTCCGCGCTCCTTGCTTGTGGATGTGAATATTGGGCATCTCAACTTGGCTGAAGCTATCCTTGATATGGCAGAAGGAGAACCGCTGGAAACTTCTATGCTAATGAAGGATATCGAATTGCCAGAAGGTGATAATCCCAGTTTAATGGAATTTTCGCTAAACTTTGCTTTGAAAGAAGATTTGCGTTTCGATGAAGTAGGCTCCACAGGAAAAGTTCTTTGGTGTCTGGAACGTTTAGAGCCAGAAGAAGTTCGCAGTGTGCCAGACAGACTTCATTATGAACCAGCGAAATTAGATCGATCTACACTAACTGATGAAATGCTCTCCCTTGAGGCCAAGCTTGATGATGAGTTGAGTAAGATCAGTATTGAGAAAGCACCGCCTAAAAAGGCGATGATCTCTTTGCTCTACCCACATTGGCGTCTGGGAACTCTTCCGATTTCAGAACGGGTTCGTTCCTTTTTTCCCTCGGCTTATGAATCTCCGCGCATCCGTTTTACTTTAGTAGATGGCAAAAGTGGCGAAAAAATGCCAGCATGGGTTGTAAAAAACAATCATTATGTCTATGGCTTGAAAGAGTGGTATGAGGAAAAAGGATTAACCCCGGGTAGTTTCATTGAGATCCGCGCAAGTAAAGCTCCCGGAGAAGTAATTATCACGGCGCAAACACACCGCAGTAAACGTGAGTGGGTGCGTACAGTTATCGCAGGCTCAGACGGAGGTCTTGTTTTCGCCACACTTAAACAGGCTGTTACCGCAAAATTCGATGACCGAATGATTCTTGCCATCCCAGATTCTGATGCGTTGGACAATGCCTGGGAATTAGCGCAAGCAAGTGATAAGCAATTTGAAACATTGGTTCGGAATATGGTCCAAGAGCTGACCAAGCTCAACCCGCAAGGGCATGTCCATGCTCAGGAATTATACTCAGCAGTAAATTTGCTCAAACGTTGCCCGCCTGCGCCACTTTTCAGTTTATTAGCGACGTGTTCTTGGGTAGAGCATGTTGGCGACCTTTATTTTCACCTGATCGACGAAACCGCTACAGAGAAAGAGGTGTAAATGTCTACGAAGAAACCTTTTAGTTTGATGAAGCCTACCCTAGATACACCTTTCCATATTGATTTTGACTGGTGGTTAGAACACGATCGCGATTGGCGTGTTTACCTCCGCTCATTAATGTGTTTAGAGCACCAAGAAGTTTTCGCTACTTGGCAAGATGGCGATATGATTGACTGGATCGATCCAGAGACTGCCGAGGTTAAAGTTGTAGACGGGATGCAGCATACCCTTATGTCGCATTGTGCTCTTGTGCCGGAATTTCTGACAGAGAGAACGCCTTTAGTCGAATCGGTTTTTCGACTTTTTCTAATCAATGGGAATAAGCCAATGACTTCGCGTTTGTTGGCAGAAGAGTTGAGTCGCCCAGAAATGACAATTCTAAAGACATTGGCTGGTGTTCGCGTTTATCGCGGCTTGCGCCCTTGTGATATATAAAAAAAAGCCCCTGTAGCTCAGCTGGATAGAGCAACGGACTTCTAATCCGTAGGCCGTGGGTTCGAATCCCCCCGGGGGCACCTGAAATTTAGACTGATATGATAAGAGAAACTCGGTTGAAATAAACATATCTTTAAAAGAGCCGAGTTTCTTTTATTTTTGCCACTCGCTGAGGAAAAAGGAGAGGCTTATGCCAACAATTATCCGAAAATCAAAAAAAGGTTCCAAATCTGAGTCGAGTCATCACCCTGTACAACAGGCGATTGGCTGGCAGATGCAAGTCCGCTCAAAAATTTGGAGTCCACCAACAGATATGTATGAGACAGAAGATGCATATATATTGCGCGTTGAAATTGCGGGCATGCGCGAGGCAGATTTTACGGTAAGCGTTGAAGGTGATTTTCTGATCGTAAGCGGTAGCAGACCTGACGTTCAGGAGCGACGCGCCTACCATCAAATGGAAATCCGTTGTGGAAAATTTACCAGCGCAGTCAGTCTTCCAAATCTAATTAATTTAGAAAATGCCAGCGCAGAATATGAAGATGGTTTCTTTATTGTCACACTGCCAAAAGTAAAATCGAGAAAAATTGATATACAGGAAGAATAAAAATATATGACTGCTTCACGGTGGCATAGAAATCTTGCGGATTTATTTGAATGGGTATGGGAAAATGACGCCCATTTCTTGGAGCTTTTAATGCCTTCTCTTTTTGATGAACTAAAAAAAATGGACGGAGATGACCTCTCGTCAGAAGAAATTTCTGGGCTTGATGATTCGAGTACACCTGAAGTTTTACCGATTTTGCCCTTGCGGGGCGTTGTCGTTTACCCGCAAACAGCTGTCCCTTTGACAATTGGGCAGCCACGCTCAATCAAGTTGGTGGATGATATTCTCACTGGGGATAAACTGGTGGGATTGGTTGCCAGTCGGAATCCCGAACTGGATGAGCCTGGCCCCGAAGACCTTTACGAGGTGGGGACAGTTGCTACCGTTCATCGGCTGATGCGTGCGCCTGACGGAACGGTCCGTTTACTCGTGCAGGGCATTGAGCGTTTTCGACTTGGCGAAGTGGTCGAGACCGAGCCTTATCTAAAAGCTAAGATCGAGCTGATCCCAGAGGTTGAGGAGGAAAGCCTGCAAGTGGATGCGTTGGCGCGCAATGCGCGTGATCAATTTTCTCAGATCGCTGAGATGATTCCATCTTTTCCTGATGAGCTAATTGGTTCAATATCTTCTCTGGCCGACCCGCTTGAGACAACGTATACGATCGCCAACTTCCAGCGTATGGATTTGCCAGATGCGCAGGAAATACTTTCTATTGATTCGACTGAAGCAAAATTGCGTAAATTGGTCGGGTTGCTTGTACGTGAAAATCACGTTTTGCAGTTAGGCCAGAAAATTCAAAGTGAAGCACGTGGAGAGATTGAAAAAGTGCAACGCGACTATTTCTTGCGCGAACAGCTCAAAGCGATTCAAAAAGAGTTGGGTGAGCGAGACGAGCAAGCAATTGAAGTCGAAGAATTCCAGAAGAAAATAGAAGAAGCGAAACTTTCGGATGAGGCAGAAAAGCAAGCCCTCCATGAATTAGATCGTTTATCTCGCCTGCCAACGGCTGCTGCCGAGTATGGCGTTATTCGCACTTATTTGGATTGGCTCGTTTCTTTACCATGGTCGAAATCTACTGATGATAATCTTGAGTTGGCTCACGCTCGCAAAATATTAAATAAAGACCATTATGGCCTCGAAGATGTTAAAGATAGAATTCTGGAGTTTTTGGCTATTCGTGGCTTAAGCTTAACGCGCAAGGGAACCTTCAAGAAAAGCAAAGATATGATCCGTCAAAAAAGAGAAGGTGTAATTCTCTGCTTTGTCGGACCGCCAGGTGTTGGTAAAACATCACTGGGGCGTTCAATTGCCCGTTCAATGGGACGAGAATTTATCCGTATCTCTTTGGGTGGCGTACGCGATGAGGCCGAGATTCGCGGTCATCGCCGCACTTATATCGGCGCGTTGCCTGGACGTATTTTACAAGCACTGCGTCGTGCTGAAACGAAAAATCCCGTTTTTATGTTGGATGAGATTGATAAGCTCGTCGCAAATTTCCAAGGAAATCCCGCATCCGCATTATTGGAAGTACTTGACCCTGAACAAAACTCAGAGTTTCGCGATCACTATCTCGAAGTTGCTTTTGATCTTTCACAGGTCATGTTTATTACTACCGCGAATTCGCTCGGTACAATTCCACGACCCTTGCTTGATCGGATGGAAGTTATCTATCTCTCTGGGTATACAGAGCGCGAGAAGGTGCAGATTGCAAAAGGGTATTTGATTCCGCGTCAAATTCGTGAAAATAGCCTCTATAAAAAAGAAGTCAGCTTTGCGGTTGCCAGCTTACGAAAAATTATCAATCAATATACTCGCGAGGCAGGTGTCCGCGATTTGGAACGGAATATTGGTTCAGTTTGTCGTAAGATCGGTGCGTTGATAGCAGAAGGGAAAGAATATTCTCCTAAAATAACACCCGAAGCTGTCGAAGAATATCTTGACCATCCTATTTATCGGGATGCTGAAGATTTGAAGAAGCGCACTTCAATTCCCGGTGTTGCGGCTGGTTTGGCATGGACAGCTTATGGTGGCAACGTTCTCTTCATCGAAGCAACCAGAATGACTGGCTCAAAAGGATTCCAGATCACTGGTTCACTTGGCAGCGTGATGCAGGAATCAGCCCGCGCCGCACTCTCTTATGTCCGCTCGCGTGCGGAAACTTTGGATATCGAAGTAGATTTTTACGAGAAGGCAGATATTCACCTTCACGTTCCGGCTGGGGCACAGAAGAAAGATGGTCCCTCCGCAGGCGTGACGATGGTCACAGCATTGGTCTCTCTTCTGTCTCGTCGTAGAGTGCGCAAGGGTGTTGGCATGACAGGTGAAATTACTCTGCGCGGGCGTGTTCTCCCTATCGGCGGACTGAAGGAAAAGGTTTTAGCAGCACACCGCTATGGTTTGCGGACGATTATCTTGCCAAAAGATAATGAAAATGATCTCGAGGATCTTCCGGATGAGATCAAGAAAGTGATGAAATTTATCCCGGTGGAAACAGTCGCCGAAGTCCTTGAGGCCGCATTGGAAAAGAGACCTGTTGTGAAAAAAAGCAGAAAAAAGAAAAGTGAGCAATCATAGATGAAAAAAGTATTTCTAGCCGAAGATGACGAGACAATGGTTAGGCTCTTGGAAACGTTATTGAAAATAGAAGGCTTTGATGTTGAGAGCATAGATCTCGCCAACGGGGATTTGCTCTCAAGCTTGAGAGATGATATTCCCCAAGCCTTGGTTCTGGATGTCAATCTTCCAAATCAAAACGGGATGGATGTTGTTCGTGAAATGCGCAAAGAAGAGATATTCAAAGATACACGCGTTGTGATGGCTTCGGGGCAAAGCCTTAAAGATGAATGTCTTGCTAGTGGCGCAGATGATTTTCTGCTCAAGCCTTATATGCCAGATGATCTGATTACTATTCTTCGAAGATACACTCAAGGTTAGACACTCTTTTCCCCCAAGATGAACAAACTTCGCATAGGCATTCTTACAGTTTCCGATCGCTCATCACGTGATGAGCGTCCTGATTTATCCGGCCCGGCATTGGTTGAGATTGTTCAATCTCAAAACTGGGATATAGCTGAAACCCTTATCGTTCCTGATGATCTCGATGTTCTTCGTGATACCCTCATTATGTGGGCAGATAGTCACGATATGGATATTATTCTTACAACAGGTGGTACAGGTTTCGCTCCACGCGACATCACCCCCGAAGCGACTCGCTTTGTCGTGGACAAACTTGCTCCTGGTCTCTCTGAAGCGATGCGCTTGGAAAGCCTGAAAATCACGCCCCACGCCATGCTTTCACGAGCTGTTACCGGGATTCGGGCGCGCGTACTTATTATCAACTTGCCGGGCAGCCCTAAAGCCGCGAGCGAAAACCTGCAGGTCATCATCCCTGTGCTGGAGCATGCAGTCCAACTTCTTCGAGAAGACGCTGCTGCAGAAGCTGGTCACATCCCCGACCCCTAGCTCTTTGATAACTCGGCTTACTAATCCCTGATTCCTGATGTTATAATCCCGCCCGACAAAAAATATATTTTTACGAGGTTCACAATGATTGATGCAAATTCTTTAAGAAAAGGTGTTATTTTTGAGATGGGAGACAATCTTTTTAAAGTAAAAGATTATCACCATAATAAAACAGCACGAGGTGGTGCTACCATCCGCATTAAGGCGTTTAATTTACGTACTGGTGCAAATATTGAAAAAACTTTTAACTCCAGCGAGCGTGTAAAAGATATTCGTTTAGACTATAAAAAAGTGCAATATCTTTATAAAGATGATCGTTTCTATTATTTTATGGATAACGAGACATATGAGCAACCTGCCATCGGCGCAGCCATGGTTGGTGATGCAGCAGGATATTTAAAAGAAGGCTTGGCAGTTAAGCTTACTTTTTTTGGTACTGAGCCGCTTGATATCGACCTCCCAACCTCGGTTGAATTAGAAGTTACCCAAGCCGATATTGCGGTGCGTGGTGATACAGCCACAGGTGTTACCAAGAGCGTCACTTGTGAAACTGGGCTTACGGTACAATGCCCTAATTTCGTTGATGTTGGTGACATAATCAAAGTTGATACTCGCACAGGTGAATACCTAACGCGCGTCTAGCCTTGGCTTTTGTTTTTATCTAAAATGTCCCCGCAAGGGGACATTCTATTATTGGGAAGGAAAAAGTCTGATGAGAACCCCCGTAGGTATTGAATGCCCCCATTTTTACGGTGATTACCATCGTGGTCGTAACCATGAAGAATGTCAATTGTTGGCGTCTTCAGACCCGCCACAAAATTGGCAAGCCGAGCTATGTAAAACTTGCCCTGTGCCGGGCATTTTACGTGCAAACTCCTGCAAAAATATGCGTTTAAATGCTCAAGTCACACGCTTGGTCTTCGACCTTTTTAAGCGCAGGGTCTACGTTTCTGCTTTTTGTGAGAAGACATTGAAGTCTGTTGAAAAACCAGAAATAGGGTGCGGCGAATGCCATCCTTTACCCCCCATCTTCGAGGTTAAAAAATGAGCCTGACCTTGCTTCTCGATCTTGATGATACCTTGCTCGATTCCAATATGGACGAGTTCATCCCCGTCTATTTTCACGCACTTGGAAAAGCGATGTCAAAACACCTTCCTGCGGATATGCTCCTCAAATATCTCATGCAGGGAACAGAAGCGATGATATCGAATGATAACCCGACAGAGACATTGGAAGATGTTTTCAGCCGCGAGTTTTACCCCAATTTGGATGTAGGACGGGACATCCTTGACCCTGAAATTGCTCGCTTTTATGAAGAGATTTTCCCATCCTTATCGTATCTCACTAAAGCGCGACCCGAAGCAGTCGATTTTGTCGAGTGGGCGTTTTCTCAGGGATACCGTGTTGCCATTTCCACGAATCCGCTTTTCCCGAAAGCAGCAATAGATCATCGCCTGCGTTGGGCTGGGCTCGACCCAGAAAAATACCCCTTTGAAATTGTCTCCTCTTTTGAAGGTTTTCATTTTAGCAAACCAAACCCTGCATATTTGGCAGAAGTTTTGGGGGGATTGGGCTGGCCAGAGGGTCCCGTTCTTGTTGTAGGGGATGACTCGGTGCGAGATCTGCTTGCCGCAGAGGAATTGGGGCTTGCTGCTTATTGGATTGTCGACGACGCTGCAACTCTGCCTGAAGGGAGAAAAATGCCCCTCGGACGCGGAAAAATTGGAGGCTTGCGTAATTGGATCGAGTCTATCGACGAGAAAATGCTTCTTCCTCGGTATCAAGCCAAAACTGCGATCCTCGCGACGGCGAAAGCGATTCCGGCAGCCTTGGCAGCGATGCTATCCAATCTCCCTGCAAATGCGTGGACAGATTCTCCTCATCCCGATGAATGGTCTTTGGTCGAGATCGTCAGTCATTTACGGGATGTGGAGCGCGAAGTCAATTTGTCGCGTATCCAAACATTTTTGAGCGAAGATAATCCTTTTATTAGTGCAGACGATACAGATGTCTGGGCAGCCGAGCGTGGCTATGCCGAGCAGGATGGTGAAAGGGCGTTACGAGATTTTATTGCCGCTCGTATGGACACATTGGCCGCGCTGAAAAACTTGAGCGATGAAGATTGGCAGCGTTCAGGACGGCATGCAATTTTTGGGCCGGTCACTTTGCAAGAACAGCTTGGTTTTATGGCAGAGCATGACCGTGTTCATCTACGACAGATTTATAAGGTAATTAGAAAGGAATAATTTGGGTAGAAGAGGAGATTTCTCAAAGAGATGGACGAGCGCCTTCAAATTGCAATCTCTAAAGCAAAATCTGGTCACGAACTCGGTGCGCGTGATCTTTTCATTGATATTGTAAAAGATGATCCTGAAAATAAATTAGCTTGGCTTTGGCTAATTGGGCTTCTTGATGATCGCAAAGATTTGATCATTGCTTGCGAAGAAGTTTTGCGAATTGACACTGGAGACGAACGAGTACGTCTTCGTCTGGATGAGTTGCGACACGCAGAGGGTTTGGAAAAAGAAGGCTGGGAATCGCTTGCGCTATCGAAAGTTGATCTTCTTTTGCAAGAGGGGAATAAAGAATTGGCATTGACACGCTTAAGAAAAATCGTTCAGGAGAATCAAGACGCAGATGCTGCGTGGATTTTGCTTGCCAGGCATTCACCTGACATGGATGAACAAGTGCAGGCGTACACGCATATTCAGACTCTTGATCCGAAAAATGAAAAAAAGCGCGTTACTTTACAACGCTTACGTTTTTTTCAGAAGCACCCCTTTGAGTTAGCTGCTAGCTTTGAAGAACGGGGCGAGATCGATAAAGCAATTGCTATTTATGAAGGTTTAACAACTAAGGCAAGAGGACGAAAAGAATGGGATCAGATTTTTCGAGAGATCCATCGTCTGGAAGTACTAAAAGATGAAGCGATTGTTCATATTTCCCCTGCACTAACGATCGGGCGCCTGATGGCGGGGCCACCTCTGCTCTTTTTATCAATGCTTATTATCCAGACTGGATTCGATTTTCATTATTTTACGATCCTGATGGGGGCAGAATTTTTCCTGGTAATTTTAGGGGCATTTTTGACAGCTGTAGCGTCAATCCGCTCTGAGCATTTCCTTTGGCAACGACTTGGTAATGCAGCAGGGCGTGGATCTAAGCCTTTGCGTTTTTTAATCGGCATGGCCGGGACGATGATTATGCTTCTGCCTTTTGCGCTTCTTTCTGTCGAAGCCTATGCGCGCTGGACGACAGTTTTTGACTATCTTGGGTATGGTTTTTAAGTTTATTTATGTTTCCAATTAACGATACTGAACCCAGCCGATATAGTGCATTTCCGATCATGACCTTTTCTTTGATTTTAATCAATACCGCGATTCTTTTTGTTTTCCCTCCTTCTAGATATGGGTATTATTTTGAGATGGTTGCGACAGTCCCGGCAATGGTATTTGCTCGTGTAAGCGGCGGGTTTTTAACAGGCTTGACTTCGATGTTCTTGCACGGTGGTTTTTTTCATCTTTTTGGCAATATGTTCGGGCTTTGGGTTTTTGGTAAGCGCGTTGAAGACGCCTGTGGTCCTTGGCGATTTTTAGCTTTCTATCTCTTGGTGGGCTACGGGTCAGATTTGATATATACCTTGGTTAATGCAGAATCAAATATTCCAGTGGTCGGAGCGAGTGGAGCCGTTTTTGGTGTGATGGGTGCATATTTGATCTTATACCCTAAAGGACGGATTCGTACTTTGGTTTTCGTATTTAGCTTTATCCCTACTTGGCCTAAAATTCGAGCTTATTGGATTATTCTCTACTTCTTGGCATTGCAGCTTGTTCCAGCAATAAACATCATTATCAACGAGGCAAATAGTCAATATCAAGTTGCTTATTGGGGGCATTTGGGTGGTTTTTTTGCCTCGCTCAGCATTCTTCTCTTTCTTCGCCCCGAAGCCTTTGCGCGTTATTGGAGTGATACGCAGGTTTGAAGTATTGCCTCACCCCCGCATCGCTTCGCTTGCTCTCCCTCTCCCGTGAAACGGGTGAGGGCCAGCGCATCCCTTTTGCGCAGAGCGTGTTATATCTTGATGAACTTTAGGGCAGTCAATACTGCCTTGTTTTTATAGGAGAAAATATGCGAAAACGAGTAGTAATCACCGGTTTGGGCGCGATCAGCCCGCTCGGTTTAAATGTTGAAGATACATGGAGCGCACTGATTGCTGGGAAATCTGGCGCAGCCCCAATTACACAATTTGATGCCAGCGAAAATAAAACTACTTTTGCGGCCGAAGTCAAAGGTTTTGATGCAAATGCCGTCTTTGGGCGGCGAGATGCCCGACGTATGGATCGCTATGTCCAGTTTGCATTGGCAACATCTCTCCAAGCCGTAAAAGATGCTGGTCTGGTTGTCACCGATGAAAATAGAGATCGGATTGGTGTGTTAATTGGCACCGGGATTGCTGGGATAGGGACTCTACTTAAACAAGCGGAAGTGATGGCGAAACGCGGCCCATCGCGCGTGAGCCCCTTCTTGGTTCCGATGATGTTAGCGGATAGCGGTCCCGGGCAGGTTGCCATTAAGCTCGGCGTACGCGGACCCAATATGTCGGTTGTGACAGCCTGTGCAACTGGATCTAATTCTATTGGTGAAGCTGCTGAAATGATCAAGTATGGTCGTGCAGATGTGATGATCGCAGGTGGCGGTGAGGCGAGTATTGTCAAATTGGCAATGGCCGGGATGAATACCATCGGTGCGTTATCTGCGCGAAATGATGAACCAGAGAAGGCTTCTCGTCCCTTTGATAAAGACCGTGATGGTTTTGTGATGGGCGAAGGCGCTGGTGTTCTAGTTTTAGAATCATTGGAGCACGCACAAGCACGCGGCGCAAATATTTTAGCGGAACTCTCAGGATACGGGACAAGTGATGATGCCTATCATATCTCTGCACCTGCAGAAGGTGGAGAAGGTGCAGCACTATGTATGCAACTCGCGTTGGATGACGCGGGATTAACGGTAGATGATATTGGCTATATAAATGCTCACGGAACAAGCACTACGCTCAATGACAAGGGCGAAACGGCGGCAATTAAATCCGTTTTTGGCGAAAAGGCTTACCAAATCCCTGTTTCTTCGACCAAATCCATGACAGGTCATCTTTTAGGCGCATCTGGTGCGTTGGAGGCTGTTTTCTGTACTAAAGCCTTGCATGATGGCATCGTCCCACCGACGATCAATTATGACACGTCTGATCCTGAATGTGACTTGGATTATGTTCCAAATAAAGCCCGTGAAGTAAAGTTCAAGCACGCGCTTTCCAATTCTTTTGGTTTTGGTGGGCATAACGCAACTTTAATAATTAGCTCTTACGAGGAATAAAAATGCCTTACGCACATATTACAGGATGGGGGATGGCTGTTCCTGAAACAGTGAGAACAAACGACGATTTGAGCAAAATGGTCGACACAAATGATGAATGGATTCGTTCACGTACGGGCATTGCTGAGCGACGCATAGCCAATGATGAAGAAAGCTCGGCGAGCTTAGGGGCAGACGCGGCATTGCGCGCTTTAGAAGTAGCAAATTTGCGTGCTGCTGATTTAGATTTGATTATTGTAGCCAGTTCTTCTCCAGAGCATATTTTTCCGGCAACTGCCTCTCTTGTGCAAGATAGAATTGGTGCCATTAACGCGGGAGCATTTGACATTTCGGCGGCTTGCACCGGTTTTATTTTTGCTGTCAATATGGCTGCACAGTCTATTCGTAGTGGAGCGAGCAAAAATGTACTGGTTGTTGGAGCAGAGACTCTTTCCCGTTTTGTCGATTGGACAGATCGGAATACTTGCATCCTTTTTGGGGATGGGGCAGGCGCTTTCGTTTTGCAGGAAAATGAAGAGCCGGGCGGTGTTCTTGCGGAGGTGATGCACTCCGATGGCTCTGGTGGTGATTTATTGTCTATCCCTGCTGGTGGAAGTAAACTCCCTACGACCGAAGCCACTATACAAGCTGGTCAACATCTAATTCAAATGGATGGCAAAGGAGTCTTTCGCTTTGCCACGCGCGTTATGGCACGTGCCACCAAAGAGGCTTTGGAAAAAGCTGATCTAGAGATAGAAGACCTTGATCTGGTCATCCCGCATCAGGCAAATACACGCATCATCGAAGCCGCCGCGCGAGGCTTAAAATTGCCAATGGATAAATTCATGGTCAACCTTGATAAATATGGAAATACATCAACAGCTTCTATTCCCATTGCTACCGTTGAAGCCTTTGAAAGTGGACGTATTACCCCCGGCGATAAAATCGTGATGGTTGGCTTTGGCGGTGGTCTGACTTGGGGCGCGCTCGTTGCCGAGTGGACAGGTCCATTGCCGACTGAACGCAAAGTGCGACATGGCTGGCTCTTATTCTTGGCTCGAATTCGCTCTGTTTTATTGCGGGTTTTGCGTATTGTCGAAGGAATGCTCTGGGGGCGTTACGGACGTTCTTAAACTATAGTAAAATTGATGTAAATCAAAAAATACTATTTTGGAGAATAAAATGTTTACGAAATTTGGCGTTCCAGAGCTGTTGATTATCCTCGTTATTGTTGTGCTTCTCTTTGGTCCCGGTCGTCTCGGTAAGATTGCAGGCGAATTAGGGACAGGCATCCGTACCTTTCGCGAAGGCTTGAATGAAGGGAAAGAAGACGAAGCTGAGAATAGAGATGAAGCAAACGAAGAGGAGAAGTGAAATTCGTGGCTATTCATTCTAACTAAAAGGAGTCTAATGTCATCACATATTAGACTCCTTTTCTGGTTTTTAAACTATAAACGACAAGTTTCCTGAAGCTCAGGAAACTTGTCGTTTAATAGCGTGCCTATTCGTATCTTTTTGTGTTATAGCCTTCGCATAGAGTTTGTTCTCTGCAACAATCAAATAAAAGGAGATAAGGCACACTGTGCCAAAATCAAATGCACAAATTCAAAATCATTCAAGGCGGTATGGGGGTTGCTATTTCAGATTGGAAATTGGCACAATCAGTGTCTAAAGAAGGGCAACTTGGCGTTGTTTCAGGAACAGGTATTCACCTCATTATGATAGCTCGCCTTATGGAGGGTGATATTGGTGGACATATTCGGCGTGCGCTGAGCCACTTCCCATTTCATGACCCTGTGCAATGGATACTTAAAAAATACTATAGAGAAAATCCAGAAAAAGGCGCAACATATAAACGTCCGCCAATGTGGAGTTTTAAACCATCAAAAGCGCTGAATGAGTTAGTGGTTGTTGCCAATTTTGTAGAAACTTTTCTCGCAAAAGAAGGGCACGATAATCCCGTTGGTATCAATCTTTTAGAAAAAGTACAAATGCCCACGATGGCATCCCTCTATGGGGCAATGCTTGCAGGCGTTGATTATGTGATTATGGGTGCGGGTATTCCACTGCAAATCCCAGGAATTCTTGACAAACTCGCCAATCATGAAAAAGTTAATTACAGGATGGATGTTAAGGGAGCTGATTCTGGCGATAGCTTCCTCATGGACTTTGACCCCAAAGCCATTTTCTCAAGTATTGCAGAAAAAGCGCAAAATTTACTTCGCCCTAATTTCTTGCCCATTATTTCATCTGTTGTTTTGGCTAAAACCCTAATCCGCAGATCAACAGGAAAGGTAAATGGATTTGTTGTCGAAGGGCATATCGCTGGTGGGCATAATGCCCCTCCGCGCGGAAAAATGTATCTAGACGAAAATGGCGAGCCAATTTACGGTGAAAAAGATACCCCTCGACTAGATAAAATCAAAGAACTTGGCTTACCTTTTTGGATAGCAGGTGGCTTTGCTTCCCCGAAACGATTAAAAGAAGCCCAAGATGCTGGCGCAGAAGGTATTCAAGCTGGCACAATTTTTGCCTTTGCTAATGAATCGGGTATGACGGATAACGAAAAAAAGAGCGTTATTCAAAAAGTGGTTGATGAAGAAACCGTAGTCTTTACCGACCCCCGTGTTTCTCCCACCGGCTACCCCTTCAAAGTGGTGCAAATGGAAAAAACCATGTCAACCCCTGCCATCTACGAAGCACGTCCCCGTCTTTGCGATATTGGCCTATTACGCGAAGCCTACAAACGTGATGATGGCAAAATTGGTTACCGTTGTGCCGCCGAGCCGAAAGATCAATATGTTAAAAAAGGTGGCAAAGACGAAGACACTGAAGGACGCGGTTGTCTCTGTAATAATCTCTGTGCCAGTGCGGGCTTCCCGCAACACCGCAAAGACGGCTACGTCGAGCAACCCCTCGTCACAGCGGGCAATTGGCTACCCTATCTCGGTAGAGTTTTCAAAGAAGGAAATCGTGAATATTCTGCTAAAGATGTTCTTGATTATTTATTGAGCTAATTCTTTTTTAGCAACGCTCTGCGTTGTGGTTACTAAAAATATTTCCCTCTACATTTACCCTTGCGAAGGCTTGAAATCTTCGTAAGGGCTTTTCTTATCTGGTGATTTATGACCGAACTTTCTGATCTAGCTCTTAGCCTTGGGTACCCCGGCGTCTTTCTTGTTAGCTTTATCGCTTCGACCCTCATTCCTTTTTCAAATGAAGTTGTAGTCGCCGCTATGCCAGCCTTAGGCTATGGTATTTGGCTAACTGCTATTTGGGCTACAGCTGGTGGTTATCTAGGCTCGCTGCTGAACTATTTTGTTGGCAAAAAAGGCACCGACTTTTTCTTTGCTCGCTGGATAAAAATCAAACCAGAGCGCTGGCAGCAAGCCGAGTGTATTTTTCAGCGTTGGGGCAATTTTGCTCTTTTCTTTGTCTGGCTTCCCATCATTGGCGATCCCCTTGCTATTATTGCAGGCGTTTTCAAAGTTGATTGGCGGTTATTTAGCTTTTGGGTCATCACAGGTAAATTTTTACGTTTTATGCTGCTCTTGGGCATTCTCTATTGATTGAGTTGTTCTCGTAATTCCTCTGCGTTGTTCACAGGCAACTTACAGGCAAAACCTTCACAGACGTATGCAGTGGGTAAGTCGTTTTTTAATTTTCTGTTTTTCAAAAGCGCAGGGGAATCTTCTTCGGGGGGATAGGGGGATTGTGCCACCAC
>JABGOQ010000093.1 GCA_018645405.1 Anaerolineae bacterium
GGAGGAGGCATCTGGCAAAGCAGATGGAGTCCTGGTTACGGAACACAAAATTATACAGGTGATTGGGATGGAAGTTATGTCTCTCCCGCAGTATTCACAGATCCGCTTATCTTTGAAGCAGATCAACCATATACATGGGAGACAGGCTTTAGCGAGATAGACCCTCCGGCTCCTGCATACGGCGTATTTGGCATCGAAATGGAATTTGAGAACAGTCGCTGTACAATTTCAGATACAATCACCATCGCATCACCCACCCCAACACCTACACCCGATTGTAGCCTGATCTCTATCAATAATTTCCGTGTTGCCTCTAGTCAAAATCATGGTGATGATGACAATGTTAAAGCAGAAGTCAGAAACGATAACCCAATGCCCATGATACTAACAGGCACAACTTTCTCATGGACCAATCCCTACGGAAGAGGCATAGATTGGATGGCATTTGGCGGAAACACCTATTACGGTGGAAACAGCTACAACTCACCTACCGTTGTCAGTGACTCAAATATTGAGCTTCCTGCAACCACAACCTATACCTGGGACACAGACTTCACAGGCTGGGACTATCCCATGTATGGTTCTTACGAACTATCCCTGGCCTTCGAATCTGGTCCTTATCTCTGTGAAATTACAGATTCAATGGAGCAAGGAACACCTACGGCAACCCTTACACCAACTGTTACGCGTACACCAAGCAATACACCCTCCCCAACACAAACCTTTACCCCCTCACCAACGCCAGATTGTGAGGACATAGTTGCAGGCAATCCTTACTCGGCTAGTAGTGGCAACAACAGAGATAACATCATGATGCAGGTAACAAATAATAATCCACAACCCATACAACTAACCTTCACCACTTTCACATGGGCAAATTACTATGGCAATGGCGTAGATTGGATGAGCTTCGGCGGCAGCACCTACTACGGCGGCAACGACTACACCTCCCCAACAACAGCCACTTCTAGTATTTGGCTACCCTCTGGCTCAACCTATACTTGGAGTGCCGACTTCACAGGTTTCGACTACCCAATATACGGACCCTTCTCAGTAGAGCTCACCTTCGAAGAAGATGCAAGATGTTCCGTATCTGGCACTTATAGTGAAAACACACCAACTCCCTCATTCACGCCAACAGCAACATTCACCTATACGCCCACAAATACACCAACAAATACATTGACCGCAACCAACACCTTTACCCCATCGCCAACATTAACCCCTTCAAAAACACCTACAACGACACCCTCACCAATCACCACGCCAACCTTCACACCTTCACCGACACCAACAATCGATTTCGATTAAGGTCTCAAAAAAAGCCTCTTCATAATGAAGAGGCTTTTTTCTTGGGATGAAAAACCGCGTCGTACGTGTTTCAATTTGCTTCCATTCAACAGGCATCTTGCTTACCCAAGCAGGGTGCCTGTTTTTGTACTACGACATTCATGGCACCCTTTTTCGTGTATAATCGCCCTGCTTGCGGAACACATCCACAAGCGGGAAAGACAGCGCATGAGCTTAGTCAGATAGTCTATTAGTCTACAGGTCTAAATAGTTTTTTGGTCATAGTATTCGACCATTAAACACCTCGACCAGTTAGACAAATTAGACCATCCGACCAAGCTGACGAGGAAGAGGGTTCCCCATCGCAAGATGGGAATAGTCCTCACCTGCCCTTCTCTTACTCGAAACCCCCTCTCCTGCGAAGCGGGAGAGGGGGAGCGAGCAAAGCGATGCGGAGGTGAGGGTGAAAATCGAAAGATCAGCGGAAGCCCTCCGTGGTGTGCCACCACCCGACCACCTTTCTCTCCAAAAAAGACCTTGCAACAATGCCACGACGGGCAACCTCGCGGACAAAATGTAAAGGAGTGGCTCAGAAGTATCAAGTTTGCAAGTGGCAAGTAAAACCTTAAACACAAAGTTCACTAAGGTTCTCAAAGAAAAACATAAAAAAGCTTTTCTTTGTGCTTTCTTCGTGCCCTTCGTGTTTAAATTGCTCTCCCATAAACTTGACACCTGACACCAAAACACGGAGGAACTCCCATGTGTGGAATCGTAGGTTATATCGGACCCCGCGACGCGACCCCGATCATTCTCGGCGGACTTAAACGCCTTGAATATCGCGGCTATGACTCGGCGGGAATCGCTGTCTTGCAAGATGGCAATATCGAAGTGCGCCGTGAAGCGGGCAAACTTTCTCGCTTGACGGATACTGTTTACCAATCCCCCATCTCAGGAAAAATCGGAATTGGGCATACGCGCTGGGCAACGCACGGTGCGCCCAACCAGCAAAACGCGCATCCCCACACGGGGCAGACGGGCAAAGTTGTCGTCGTCCATAACGGAATTGTCGAAAACTTCCTCGAATTACGCGATGAACTCAGTGCAGAAGGAGTCAATTTCAATTCTGAAACCGACTCTGAAACCATTGTCCATCTTGTAGAACATTATATGGCGAGTGGGCTTGATCTTGTTGAAGCAGCACGCGCCACATTTACGCATCTCGAAGGCGCAAACGTGATTGTCGTCATGTCTGCCGATGAGCCAGATAAAATCGTCACGGCGCGCATTGGGAACGCGGGCGGCGTAGTGATCGGCTTCGGCGAGGGCGAAATGTTCGCCGCCTCCGACATCCCCGCTATTTTGGAGCATACCCGAGAAGTCGTTTTTCTCGAATCGCATCAGATGGCGGTCGTGACACGCTCGGGGGCAGACTTCCAGACCTTAAACGGTAGCAAGTTAGAAATACGTCCGCAAACAATTGCTTGGGATCCGGTCGCCGCCGAAAAGGGCGAATATCGACATTTCATGCAAAAAGAAATCCATGAGCAAGTCCGCTCCCTCACCGACACCCTCGCCGGGCGCGTCGATTTTGAAGAGGGGCGCATCCGCCTGCCGCAGCTCAATCTCACCCCCGAACTCGCCCAACGCATCCAAAAAATTTATATCGTGGCGTGCGGCACGGCGGCTTACGCGGGCATGGTCGGCAAATATCTGATCGAAAAAATCGCCCGCATTCCGGTTGAGGTCGAAATCGGCTCCGAGTTCCGCTACCGTGACCCCATCGTGGATGAAAACACGGTCGTGCTGGCAATTTCGCAATCTGGCGAAACGGCAGATACGCTGGCGGCGATGGAAGAGGGGCGATCAAAAGGGGCGATTTTGTGGAGCATTGTGAACGCGATTGGTTCGCAGGCGATGCGGATATCGGACGGCGTAATCCCCATGCAGACGGGACCGGAAATTGGCGTTGCCTCGACAAAAGCCTTCACCGCTCCGCTCGTGGATTTATACTTGCTTGCCGTTCTATTGGCAGATTTGCGCGGGACACTGGATGCCGCCACCCGTAAAGAAATGGTCGCCGATCTGCGCTTTGTGCCTGATCTCGTCGGGCAAGTATTAGAACGCGAAGATGAGATTGAAAAAGTGGCTCACGCATTGAAAGATATTAAAGGCTGTCTCTATTTGGGGCGCGGAATCAATATGCCAATTGCCTACGAAGGCGCGTTGAAGCTAAAAGAGATTTCCTATATCCACGCCGAGGGCTACCCCGCAGGCGAAATGAAGCACGGACCGATTGCCCTAATAGATGAAGAGATGCCCGTTCTTTGCCTTGCACCGCGTGACCCCTGGCACGAGAAGATGATTAGCCAAATTCAGCAGGCGAAGGCACGTAACTCCCCCGTCATCGCAGTCGCAACGGACGGAGATGAGGTCATCGCCGACATGGCGGACCACGTCCTATGGATTCCCGAAACCCCGTGGATGCTCAGCCCGGTGATTACGGTAATCCCGCTTCAGGTTCTGGCGTATCATATCGCTTCGCTGCGCGGGTTGGATGTTGACCAGCCGAGAAATTTGGCGAAGAGTGTGACGGTGGAGTGATTTAGTTTTCAACAGAATACAAAAAAAGCTTGTTTGAAGATTTCTCTTCAAACAAGCTTTTTCTTATCTTTACTGATCTATTTCTTTTTCTTCAAATTTGCGCCCATCCGAGCGAGAGCATCGCCCTTCGTAAATTGATAACTAAACACACCGCCCATATGCATCAGGAACATGAGCATCACACCTTTTGAAAGCAGTCCATGAAAAGTTTTCGGTGGCACATCTTTAATCGCATCAGCTGTTACGCCACCGGGGGAAAAACCAAGTCCACTCAGGCTCAACATGCCCAAGCCACTGCTTAGCATCAGAATAACAAAAGCATACAGAAGGATATGATTCCATTTGAACGCCTTCAAACGCAAAGGTGATAACCCAGCAGGTTCTTCTGGCCATGGCTCAAAAATACGCCAACCCAAACGTAGCACCATCAAAATTAAAATCGCCCATCCAAAAGTGACATGATTTTGATACATCTGATCTTCCGATGCTTCTGGTGCAAAATGTGTCATGAAAAAGCCAAAGAACAACGAGGCCAAGATCAAAAAGGCCGTTAGCCAATGGAATATTCTTGTTACGCGTCCATATGTAGATGGTCGTTCCTTCATAAGTACCTCTCCTATTTTGATAAACTTTCTCAACTATTTCCTGAAACACTACATTAAAAGAAAAGATGCGCTGCAAAAACTTTTTCCAATTAGCCAGTTTTACACTATAATCTCCCTCATGTTTTTACCTACTACTCACAAAGAAATGGATGCCCTCGGCTGGGATTCGCTCGACATCATCATCGTCAGCGGTGACAGCTATATAGATAGCCCCTTTATGGGGACTGCCGTGATCGGCAAGGTCTTGGCTGACGCAGGATACCGTGTCGGGATCATCGCACAGCCTGAAACAAGAGACACGCGTGACGTGGGCAGGCTCGGCGAACCCAAACTTTTTTGGGGCGTGACCGCTGGCAGCATAGACTCGATGGTCTCGAATTACACTGCCCTCAAAAGAAAACGTCGTACCGATGACTACACGCCCGGCGGGGAAAACAATCGCAGACCCGACAGAGCAACTATTGTTTACACAGGCCTGATACGCCGATTCTCCAAAGAAACCAGCCCCAATTACCCTACGCCCCCCATCGTTCTCGGCGGGATAGAAGCCAGCCTGCGTCGCGTTCCCCACTACGATTATTGGACCAATAAAATTCGCCGCTCTATCCTCTTCGATGCCAAAGCCGATTATATTCTCTACGGCATGGCAGAAAAATCGACCTTAGAGTTTGCCGCCGCTCTCCGAGACGGGAAAAACCCACACCAAATACGCGGATTAAGTTATATCACCAAAGAAGCCCGCGAAGATTATCTTGAACTCGCCCCTTATGAAAAAATTGCCCAAGATAAAATGGCATTCATTGAGTTCTTCCATACTTTTTATAAAAATAATGACCCTATCCCCGCGAAAGGATTAACCCAAAAGCATGGCGACCGCTATCTTGTCCAAAACCCACCTGCGCTCTATCAAACAGAAGAGGAATTAGACGCCGTATATGCATTAGAGTTCGAACGCTCACAGCATCCCTTCTACGCAAAAAACGGCAAAGTGCGCGCACTAGACACGGTTGGCTTTTCTATCCCCACGCATCGTGGCTGTTATGGAGAGTGTAATTTCTGCGCTATCGCTGTGCATGAGGGGCGCACGATCCGCTCACGAAGCCAAGATTCGATTGTGGGTGAAGCTAAAACGATTACGAAGCACTCTCATTTCAAAGGCTATATTTCAGATTTAGGTGGACCAACTGCAAATATGTATGGCTACGAATGCGGGAAAAAATTGAAGGCTGGCAATTGTCCAACCAAGCGATGTGTCAGCCCCGTCATCTGCCCCGTTATCAAGATCAACCACCGTCCCCACGCCGAAGTTTTAGAAAAGGCGAGTAATATCAAAGGCGTCAAGAAAGTCTTCGTTGCATCCGGTTTACGCTACGATATGATTCTCAGCGACACCCAGCACGGGGACGATTATCTGCGTCAGGTCGTCACCCATCATACATCCGGTCAAATGAAAATTGCACCAGAGCATACCGAAGATCACGTTTTGATGAAAATGGGCAAACCTGGCACAGAATCTTTAGTCAAATTCAAAGATCGCTTTGAGCAACTCAATAAAAAAGCGGGCAAAAAACAATTTCTGACTTACTATATGATCGCTGCCCACCCAGGCTGTGATGATAATGATATGCGCAAAATGAAGGGCTTTGTAAGTAGCGAATTGCGCATTAATCCTGAGCAAGTACAAATTTTTACCCCCACACCTTCCACCTACTCAAGCGTAATGTACTGGACAGAAATGGACCCGTGGACGCTCGAGCCCATGTTCATAGAAAAAGACCTCAATAGAAAAAGAAAGCAGAAAGATATTATTACGCAAAAATCGCAGCGTCGGCGACGATAGTATTTCTGCCGAAGCACATAATATAAAACTCGCAGAACTTAGTTCTCTGCAAGTTTTTGGTTCTCTTCCAAGCCTGCCCTTGTCAAGAAAATCACTGCGAACAAGATTAAAATCCCCCCCAATAATTGGCTAAATTCCAAACGCTCTCCCAGCCACCAGGCTGCCAAGCCAACTGTAACGAATGGCTCAGTCGTGGAGAGAATCGCCGCATTCGTCGAGCCGACTTTCTCCAGCCCCGCAAAAAATGTCCCCAAAGCGATGATTGAGCAAATGACCGTTGCGGCGATGGCTACCCAGCCGGAGATTTCATTCGGGGCTTGAAAGCCGCGTATAGCAACTATGCCCCCAAAAGAAACACCCGTTGAGAGCATGATGACCGCAGTTGCGCTCCGAATATCTACTTTCTCCATCAGCTTTCCACCAACCACGATATAGCCTGCATAGAGAAAAGCGGCCGTCAACGCAAGAACGATGCCCAAAGAAAACCCATCCCCATCGGGCTTAAGAGTAAAAGCTGTGCCAAGCAAAGCTAATCCCAATGCACCGAGTTTTGCTTTGCTCAAGCGTTCCCGAAATGCGATTGCACCGATCAAGGCTACAATCGCGGGGTAGAGATAGAGCAACAACCCAACCAATCCTGCCGCCGTCATGGAAAGGGCAGTGAAATACGCCAGCGTTTGGGCAACGTACCAAACCCCACCAATGGCAATTAAGCCCAGCAACGTTTTACCGTGCGGAAAAGGAATGCGTCGCACCAGCATCCAACCGACCATGATGACGCCCGCAATCAAGAAGCGTAAAAAGAGCAGCGTAATCGGTGTCGCACCGGCTTTATAGGCTAATGGCGCGAGCACGGCCATTGTCCCGAAGGCGATGGAGGAGATGATGACCAGCAATGCGCCTTGAAATTTTTGCATAGAAATTATGTCAGAGCCATCTCCACAGCCGCTTGCGCGTGGATGGCTGTCGTATCAAAAAGGGGAATATCCGTATGCTCCTGCTGAACGAGCATCACGATTTCGGTGCAGCCTTCGATAACACCTTCTGCACCTTGCGCGCGCAAACCATCCATAATGCGTAGATATTCACGGCGGGATTCGTCGCGCACCACGCCAACGACGAGTTCTTCATAGATCACACGATGGACGATCTCCCGCTCAGCGCTTGAGGGCAGAATCACGTTCAAACCATGTTCGTCCCGTAAGCGTCCAGCGTAAAAATCCTGCTCCATTGTGAAGCGCGTCCCCAATAATCCGATATTTTTAATCCCATCCGCTTTGATGCGATTTGCGGTTGCGTCGGCGAGATGCAAAAGGGGAATATCAATCGCGGCTTCGACTTGCGGGGCAACTTTGTGCATGGTGTTGGTGCAGATGAGCAGGAAGTCTGCGCCCGCGTTTTCAATTTGCTTGGCGGCTGTAGACAGAATCTTGCCTGTGGCATCCCACTCACCACTATGCTGGAGTTCTTCAATCTCCTGAAAATCGACACTGTACATAGCAATTTTGGCAGAATGCAGCCCACCGAGTTTTTCTCTGACGAGTTCGTTGATCCAGCGATAGTAGAGGGCGGTGCTTTCCCAGCTCATCCCGCCGAGTAATCCGATTGTTTTCATTTTGCTCCTTTTATCTTTTCAACTTTGTTTAAATAATCATCAAGCTGAGCAGAGTCTGCACTACAGCCATTTTCTAAAAGACCTATATACCCCAGCAGAACACCGGACTCTACTTCGCCTCTTTCATGAAGTGCTTTCAGAAACGCATACATGATTCTATATGAATCTTTTAGCGTTATTTTCTCTTCAAATTCTTTGTCGTTGATTGATGGTTCATTTGATTACATTCCTGTTCACGACCTAATCTGTTACTAAAACAAAGGCATAGTCACCAGCAGGATAATTATTGATGTAGTTTATTGCCTGCTCAATGCTTTCTTGGGCATGACCATCTTCATAGTTGAAGTGCCAATTATCGTAATTATGTTGATAGCAATCAGTTTCCAAAGCAAGCACATCGCCACCAAGGACAAAATGTCCGGCCGATTTGAAATGCTCGAGCAAATCAAGAGCATCAGTTTTAGACCAGGCAACTTCACTCAAACCGATATGCTCAAGCGATATTTCTTTTCCCTATTAGATGTGGTGGGGGATTCATATTTTATTTGTTCGCTCCACTAGATATTCTTATTCCCACAAATCGGTACTCAAATACTTTAATCCCGAATCATTAATTGTGGTCGCGATAGTTTTGCCCTTTAAAGGACCTTTAAGGAGTTGAATAGCCGCGGCAATATTTGCACCTGAAGAAAAACCTGCGAAAATCCCCTCTTGTTGAGCAAGTTGCCTGGCTCTTTTAATGGCTTCTTCATCGGAAATTTCTATAAAACCATCAACGTACTCAGTTTTTAAATATGGGAGATCTGTCATCGAATATCCACCACCCTGAATACGATGATTGGGATTTGTAACTATTTTCCCAGCCAATACCGCCGTACCTTTCGGTTCTACAATAAAACACTTGATGGATGGGTCGTGCTCTTTGAGTGCTGCTGCGCATCCTGCGAAGGTGCCCCCTGTTCCAATAAAATCACAAAATCCCTGAATCTTTCCTTTTGACTGTTTTATAAATTCTGGTCCTGTCTGAAGGTAGTGTGCCCTGAAATTGCCTACCAATTGAAATTGATCCGCACGAAAGGCTTTTCTTTCTTTTACCAATTTCTGCGCCTTGATCTCAACTAATTCCAAATCACCACCTGAAACCTGCCCTGGGACAGAGTTCGGCAATTGATCAACAAGTACAACTTCAGCCCCTAAAGCCCTCATCATACGCGCTCGCTCACTGGAGTTTCCTTTAGACATCACCGCCACAAAAGGATATCCTTTTACCGCACAGACTATCGCTAAACCAGTGCCTGTATTGCCGCTGGTCAATTCCACAACTGTTTGACCTGGGTTTAGTTCGCCATTCTCTTCCGCATCCTCTATAATCTGGCGGGCAATTCTGTCCTTTTTGGAAAACCCAGGGTTTAGATAATCAAGCTTTGCAAGGATTTTTCCATCCAGATTTTTGGTTATTCTGCTTAATTCAACCAATGGCGTAGAACCAATAGCTTCTATAGCTGAGGGAATAAGAAAATTTTCTCTACTCATTTAGTATTCCTTATAGTTAAGAGACACAATTATTTTGACCCCTGTTTTACCCTTGCCCCAGTAGATTCAGGATGCTTCTCAATAATTGCCGCATAAGGGCATTCTCCTTGTCATTTTATTCTGATATTTTACCCCACAAAAAAAAGAGCCCAGAAGAAAATCTTCTGGGCTCTTTGACCATTCAAGTCAATCGTATTTCCACATCCTTCGTATTCTTCCCTTCTCCCTTTCAATTTTTCTACCCACAAGCCTTTGCCAAAGGAAAAGTCCCGCATATCTTTCTAACTTAACCGTTGGGACTAAAAATTCCTCCAGGACTTTATCTGATTCTTCGTTTGGCAATATAAAGGACCACATATGCAAGGCTCCTCTGTTATTCTCTGTCAAAACCGATTTGAAGTATGCGTGAGGAATTGGCAAGGAAACATCATCGTCGTCTTCTGACTTCATTTTCAAAATAGGTACATCAAAATTGAATATGGGGCCACTAATTACATAGGTTTCATATATTTTTTTTGGCGCATCAAGTTGCCTAATCGCGTCTTCGAGCTTCTTCCAAATCTTTCGATTAAAATTTGGTCTTTGCGGAGACATATTTGAAAGCAAAAAAGTTTCACTATTTTGCAAATCCGTATCTCTCTGATCTGCACTCGGAACAAGGTGCCCACGATCATAACCAGACCCTTTATAGACTTCCAAATCAGCTCTAAACATTTCAGGAACTCTATAATCTGAACGAAAATTATCAGCTCTCTCAGCGTCTGTTTTATCGTCGTCAATAACATCAGGATCGACAATTTCCAATGCCCACTTAGCTTGCCTAAAATAATACGAATATCCTATCACGAAATGCCTGTTATACAAAATTTGGTCTGCTGCAGGCACACCGTATCTTATTTCAAGTCTGGAACCAGCGAAATCCATCATTTTCTACTCCTCTAACTATATTTATAAGAAAGGAAACCAATAAGCTAATTAGAATATACAATTTTTCTGTTCTGATTACAAGCAGAGGAACTCACACCCCAAAAATGCAAAAGGGAATCCCCGCCCCCGCCAGCTTTTCGATTTGCTCCACGCGTTGCCCAAGGTATTCCTCTAGCAACGCCGCGTCCATCTCACATAATTCGGGATGCTTGCCGATAATCGCCGCGTAGGGGCACTGCCCCAAAATGATGCGCGGACCTTCTGCGTGCGCCTCCCAACGGGATTGGTAGCCGAGTTTGTTGAGGTGTTGGACGGTATCTTTTAGTCGAATCATCGGGGATGAAATACTCGTCTCGCGCGTGTGTGAACTTGCCAGCCTCCGAGCGAGATTTTTTAGCACCCCAGACTTTTGGCGCGCGTTAACGCTACCTAGCATCTCCTCAAGCAGATGATGAGATAGCGTGACCAAGCCATCCCCACGGATGTGCCGAGTGATACCATAGATTTTTGTGGGTCTGCCGCCCTTAATCCCGGCATCCTTTTTCCCAACTTCCTCTATCCGTCCATCCTTCTTTAAAAGTGACAGGTGGTGCCGCGCATTTGCGGCGGTCATCCGTAAATCCCGCGCAATCTCAGCAGAGGTGACAGCGCGATGCTTTTTAATATAGGTGAATACTTTTTGGCGGGCAGTGGGCATGGGAATATCCAAAGGTCAGAACTGCACTGCATCTCCAAGATGCGTTGCGGTTTGGGATAGCAATACACGCGCGTTGGCAAGGCCCGATGTGCAACGCATCCAAAAAACGGATGCAATGCACATCTATGTTTTCCTTGTCATATCAATAATATGATTATACTCACTTTCTTAGTTTCGACAATATATATCTATGCAACCCCGTTGACTTGTGAGAAAGGCACCACTATAATCTTTTCGGTTAATACAAAAAACAAAACTCCACATTAAGCTTTTCTCTGTGTTCTTTGTGAACTCTGTGGTGAAAAAATACGAGGAGATTCTAAATGGAAAAAGAAGGAATAAATTCTCCCGGTTATGAAATCCCTGAAGAAGTTGAGGGCGTGGTCTCAATTACAAGCATAGACCGCATTTATAACTGGGGACGGCGTTCGTCTGTCTGGCCCCTAATGTTTGGTTTGGCATGTTGCGCCATCGAAATGATAGCAACCGCCGCTGGGCGTTATGACTTTTCACGCTTCGGCATGGAAGTAATGCGCCCCAGCCCCCGTCAAGCCGATTTGATGTTGGTTTCTGGCACAGTGACAAAGAAGATGGCACCCACCATCGTGCGTTTATATAACCAAATGCCCGAACCAAAATATGTTGTCGCAATGGGCGCGTGCGCCTCGGGTGGCGGCCCTTTCAAAGAAGGCTATAACGTGGTCTCTGGCGTAGATAAACTCATCCCCGTTGATGTTTATATCCCCGGTTGCCCCCCCACCCCCCAAGCCCTGATTAACGGCTTGATTAAACTCCAAGAAAAAATTGATGGCCAATCCATTAAAACCGTGCGCTGGTATCAAAAAGGCGACACTGCCGCAATCCCCGTTCCCATGCTTGGACCTGACTTGATTTACCAATCCAGCATCCCCGCTATTAAAGAAGCGGCACAGGAGGAAGCATAATGACTGAGCTAAATTTCTCCCGTTTCGGAGATGGTGTTGTTACCGATGAACGCGACGGCTACGAAGGCTATCTCGTTTCAGCCGACAAATTGATTGAATTTGCCACCACTTTACGTGATGAGTTTGAATTTGATTATCTCTCCTCCGTCACTGGCGTTGACTACCCTGAAGATAGCAAATTAGAAGTTATCTACCACGCCTATAAAACCATCGGTGGTGCAGAATTGGTCTTCAAGGTTCAAGTAGACCGTGAAAACCCCGAAGTTCCTTCCCTAATAGATATTTACCCTGGCGCAGACTTCCAAGAACGCGAAGCCTGGGATTTACTCGGCATCAAATTCACTGGTCACCCCGACCTACGCCGCATCTTGCTCTGGGAAGGTTTCGAAGGACACCCCCTTCGCAAAGATTGGCAAGAAGCTTATTACGAAGCCGACATCAAACCCTACAAATCTCGCTGGCCCGAAGCCGAATATACCCGTGCAGAAGCTAAAAACCCTTACGGCGCAAATGTCAAATACCCTGACAAATTTGACCCCGAAAAATGGGTACCCGAAGGCGAAGATATGCTCTACGGCTCACTCGCCAAATATGAGACCACCGATAAAGATGGGTTGAAAACCGACCATCTCACCGTCAATTTGGGACCTCAACACCCCTCCACGCACGGCGTTTTCCGCATCGCGGCAACCCTAGACGGCGAAAAAATCATGAATCTCAAACCCGTCATGGGCTATTTGCACCGCAACCATGAGAAAATCGGCGAACGCAACACCTATCTCCAAAATATGCCCTTCACCGACCGCCTCGATTATCTCTCCTCGATGAGCAACAACTTCGGTTATGCCATCGCAGTTGAAAAACTAATTGGCATCGAAGTCCCCGAACGCGCCGAATATATCCGCGTGATTATGGCAGAGCTAACCCGTATCCAAAATCACCTTTTCGCCATCGGTATGTTCCTCAACGACATCGGCGCATTCTTCACCCCCTCCCTTTATGCGATTGAAGAACGGGAATTGGTGCTAGATATCTTCGAGATGGTCTCCGGATCACGCATGATGTGCAATTATTTCAGATTTGGTGGACTCGCCCGCGACCTTCCGGCTGGGTCATTGCAAAAGATCAAAGACCTGGTCTTCGACAGATTGCCGCGAAAAACAGACGAAATGGACAGATTCCTCAGCGAGAACGAAATTCTCCGCTCCCGAACAGTTGGACAAGGATACCTTTCCACAGAAGATGCCATCAAATACGCCGCGGCAGGGCCAATGCTCAGAGCATCTGGCGTGCCTTACGATATTCGCCGTGCCGACCCATACAGCATCTACGACCGCTTCGACTTCGACGTAGCCGTCCGCTACAACGGCGATATTTACGACCGCTACATCATCCGCCTAGACGAAATCCGCGAATCAATCAAGATTCTCCAACAAGCGGTAGAGCAAATCCCCGAAGGCGAAATCCAAACAGGCAAACCCCGCTACCAGATGAAAGTCCCCAAAGGCGAATCTTATGGTCGCGTTGAAGGACCCAAAGGCGAGCTAGGTTTCTACCTCGTTTCAGACGGTACTGGCAACCCATATAGGTACCACGTCCGCGCCCCATCCTTCATTAACCTGACAGCCTTCGGACCGATGTGCAAAGGGCTAAAAGTGGCAGATGTAGTCGCTGTACTTGGCTCAATTGATATCGTACTCGGCGAGACAGACCGATAGGAGAATAAATATGTATGGATTAGGATTACTCAAAGGTCTCGGCGTTACCGTAAAACGCTTTATCAACACCTATGTAGATGATTTTGAATGGCGTGGCAAACGCTATTATACAGACGAAGGCATCGCTCATCGCTCTAGCAAAGATGTAAAGGGTATCTTCACCATTCAATACCCCGAAGAGAAATTACCTGTACCAGAAGAATTTCGCTATATCCCCTTTTTGGTCTACAATGAAGGTGAAGACGGCGAGATTGAAAACCGCTGTACCGCTTGCGGTATTTGCGCAAAAGTCTGCCCACCACAGTGCATCTGGATTGAGCGCGAAGCCGACCCAAAAACAGGTCGTCCCGTTCAGAACCCATCAGCCTTCACCATTGACGCCGACATCTGCATGAACTGCGGACTCTGCGCCGAATTCTGCCCCTTCGATGCGATCAAGATGGATCACGATTATGAAATTGCCTCCTACGGGCGCACGGTCTATCATCTTGAAGATTTGATGAAACCTGCATCTTATTACGATGAGATTCGCCCTATCAATAGTGCAAAAGAAGCTGAAGTCCGTAAAATAGCTGAAGAAGCCAAAGCCGCTAAAAAAGCCGCTCGAGAAGCAAAAAAAGCTGCTCTTGCAGCAAAAAAAGCAGGCTAGATTAAAGATTTGAAAGTTGAACGTTGCAGGTTGGAGGAGAATACCCCTTCAACCTGTTTTTCTAACTTGTTGTTAAGACTTGATTGGTAGAATAATGCGTATTGCATAATATTTTTTACTCAATACGCATTATGCAATACTTACATTCCCAATTATTACCTCTGTGCACACTAAAAACATCGCACAGAAGCACCCCAAAGAAGGTAAAAAAATGACCCAGATAACAAAAGATGCAATTCTTGCCGCCCTCAGCAATGTAATGGACCCAGACCTGCACAAAGACCTCGTAACCCTCAATATGATTCGTGACGTAGTCATCGAAGGTGATACTGTCAATTTCAGCATTTTCTTGACAACCCCCGCCTGCCCACTAAAGGGCAAAATCGAAGCAGACGCACGCCAAGCCGTTGAAAAAGTAGATGGTGTCAAAACCATCAATATCAACATGGATGCCGATGTCCCCAACGATGGACGAATGCGCGGTCTTGTCGATTCCACCATCCGCAATGCGATTGCCGTTGGCTCTGGCAAAGGCGGCGTAGGTAAATCCACCGTCGCTGTCAATCTAGCCGTTTCATTGGCAAAAAGTGGAGCCAGTGTTGGCTTGCTAGATGCAGATATTTACGGGCCCAACATACCCACCATGATGGGGGTCGATAAATTACCCCCTGCTACCAAAGAAAAATTGATGCCTGCTGAAGCCCATGGCGTAAAAGTCATGTCGATGGGCTTTCTCGTCAAACCCGGTCAACCGCTCATTTGGCGCGGTGCGATGCTCCACTCTGCGATTCGTCAGTTTCTCACCGATGTTGAATGGGGCGAACTGGATTATCTCATCGTTGATCTTCCTCCGGGAACCGGCGATGCTCCTCTCACCCTCGCCCAATCCTTCCCGCTTAGTGGCGCGATTCTTGTGACTCTCCCGCAAATTGTTTCTTTGGAAGATGCAAGCCGAGGGTTGGGGATGTTCGAAAAGCTCGAAGTCCCTCTTATGGGCGTTATCGAAAATATGACCGGTGACGTTTTTGGTCACGGTGGTGGCGAATCCCTCGCAGAATCTGCTGGAATCCCCTTCTTAGGCTCTGTACCCATGAACGGATTTGTACGTCTCTCGGGAGATCAGGGGCAACCAGTCGTAATTGCCCAACCAGATTCTGATGCCGCCAAAGCGATGCAAGAAATTGCTGAAACTGTAGCCCAAGCCATTAGCATCGCAGCACTGGATGAAGGTGCAAAAAACGCTGAATTGAAAATTAATATCACAGACTAAAAATAGTAGAAGACAAAACTGAAAAAGGGCGGGGCTTCAAAACTCCCGTCCTTTTCTGCTTAACGGTATAATAGCGGCTATGCAATCACATATTATCGGAATCCGATTTACCAAAATAGGTAAAATTTATCACTTCGACTCTAGCGGTGTGCCAGAAATATCAGTTGGCGACCACGCTATTGTAGATACTGCACGTGGAGATCATCTTGGCGAAGTAGTTCAACTCTCTGAAAAAGCACCTGAAAATCAAAAAGGCGGCTGGAAAAAAGTATTGCGCCGTGCTACCCCAGGAGACCTGCTTCTGGCTGAAACATGGAAAGCCAAGGAGACAGCAGCACTAATAGACTGTCGTGATATTGCCAGCAAGATGAAACTCCCTGATGCGAAAATTATCAAAGCCGATTTCAACTATAACGGCTCATGTCTAACCTACCTTTTCAGTCATGAAGGCGATAAGAAAATCAACCTGAATAAATTGCGTAATGCCATGCAAAAAGAATACAGCAATACAAAGGTTGAAATGCGCCAAATAGGTCCCCGCGATGTTGCCAAAATTATGGGCGGCTTGGGCGCATGTGGGCAAGAAAAACGCTGCTGCACCATGTTCCTGACCGATTTCAGCCCCATCTCAATCAAGATGGCAAAAGCGCAAGGCATTTCTCTCGCGCCTTCTGAAATTACCGGCATGTGCGGGCGTTTGCGCTGCTGCCTGATTTATGAATACGAAGCCTATGCCAAAGCACGCAAAACACTCCCCAAGCGTAAAAAACGCGTCGTCACCCCGAAAGGCGAAGGCAGAGTGATAGACCTAAACCCTCTCACTGAAACCGTCGTAGTTCAATTAAACGACGAAGTTCGTGGCGCACGGCATTCCTTCCATCGTGATGAAATTGAACCGTGGAATGAGCGTGAAGCCCTTCGCCGCAAAGCTGCAGAACCCTGCAACGAAAATTGCAATTGCGGGCAAAAGAAAGATGACCAGCCCCAAGGCAGATAATTGGGAAAGTCCCCAAAAAGTTCTCGTCATTCTTGCTCACCCAGACGATGCCGAGTTTTTCTGCGGCGCAACTTTAGCACGCTGGGCAAAAGCGGGACATGAAATCACCTATTATCTCCTAACTTGTGGGGAAAAAGGCAGCAGCGACCCAAATACCTCTGGGGATGATCTCTGCCATGTGCGCCAAAAAGAGCAGAAGGATGCGGCGAAAATCATCGGTGCGAAAGATGTCCATTTTCTGGGTCGCCCGGACGGTTATCTTGTTCCCGATATGGATACGCGATGCGCGGTGACGCGCATCATCCGCCAATTCACGCCCGACATCATCATCACCTGCGATCCAACTCATCTTTACCACAGTGTTTCATATCCCCTTAATCACCCAGATCATCGTGCTGCAGGTCAGGTTGTGCTAGATGCCGTTTTCCCTGCCGCAGGAAGCCATCTCTTCTTTCCTGAGCTTCTTGCAGAGGGATTCGAGCCACATATGCCACGTGAGGTCTGGGTTTCGCTAGCTACTCACCCCAATACAACCATTGATGTCACCGACACTTGGGAGACAAAACTACAAGCCATCCTTGCCCATAAAAGCCAGATATCTGACCCTGAAGGTCTGGCTAAACGCTGGCGCGCTCGTGAAAAAACTAAAAACAGTTCCGATAAAAACCCACGCTACGAAGAACATTTTCGCGTTCTCCGCTGGAAACAGTAAACTTCTCACCTTCTTATACTCAAGGCAGTGCCTTGAGTATTTTTCTATGGAGACATACTATGCCCAATTTTCTAAATAAAGCCGAAGACCTTCTTGTCTACACACAGACACTGCGCCGAGATTTTCACATGCACCCCGAGCTGGGATTTGAAGAAATCCGCACAGCCGGAATAGTTGCCAAAGAGTTGCGCGCCCTTGATCTTGAAGTAACAACGGGAATCGCAGAAACGGGCGTAGTCGCTTTACTCGAAGGCGCAAAGCCGGGCCCTGTCCTACTGCTTCGTTTTGATATGGATGCCCTCCCCATCACCGAAGAAACGGGGGCGGAATATGCATCTACGACGCAAGGGAAAATGCACGCCTGCGGACACGATGGTCATGTTGCTATTGGATTGACGGTGGCGAAGATGCTCAATGAAGTTCGCGACGATTTAGGAGGAAGCATCAAATTCGTCTTTCAACCAGCCGAAGAAGGCGTAGTTGGGCAAAAGGGAAGGGGCGGTGCCGAACAAATGATGCACGAAGGCGTGTTGGAAAACCCCAAAGTGGATTACACCCTCTCTCTGCATTTATGGAACAGTAAACCCCTCGGATGGTTGGGGGTTGGCGCAGGTCCTGTTATGGCTGGCGCGGAATATTTCAAGATCACGGTCTATGGGAAAGGTGGGCATGGAGCAATGCCGCATGTTTCCGTTGATCCGATTCTGGCTGCATCACAAATCGTGAACGCGTTGCAGAGCGTGGTGGCAAGAAACGTCCATCCACTGAAGCCTGCCGTTTTAACGGTAGCAAGTATGCAGGGGGGCGAGGCTTTCAACGTCATCCCATCAAAAGTTGAGATGACAGGCACAATCCGTACATTTGAAACGGAAACCCGCGAAATAGTCATCCAACGCTTTTATGAAATTATAGAAAACACAGCAAAGGCGATGGGATGCACCGCTGAAGTTGAGTTAAAACAGGTTTCTCCAGCTGTAATTAACAACAGAAAAATAACAGAAAGTGTACGGAAAGCTGCGCAAGAACTATATCCAAAAACGGAAATTGATACGGGACTTTATACAACAATGGCCGCCGAAGATATGGCCTATATGATGGAGAAAGTACCCGGATGCTATTTCTTTCTTGGCTCTGCAAATGATGAACAGGGACTGAATTTTGACCATCACCACCCTAAATTTGATTTTGATGAGGCTGTTTTGCCACGTGCAGCAGCGTTGATGGCAGCTTCGGCTGTTGAAATCTTGAAATTCAAATGAAACGTGCGGAGGGTTTAGAAGGTTACCAGGGTCATGTTGTAATATGACTTTTAATCACTAAAATGGTTCTTATAGACGCACCCGCAGTAAAACGGAGGAGAAAATGAAAAAGAACTTTTTTATTATGCTATTCTTAGGCATCTCCATAGGGGTTATTTCGAGCAGTTGTAAGCCTGAACCTGCCGAGCCAGATTCTCCTGAACCATCGCCTGTGGAGTATTGCTCACCTGATAAATTAGTCGCGCCAAGCCTAATACCAGTATCGGATGAAGAATGCACTGACGCAGGCTGCGTTACTAGCTCGACCCCAACCTTATCTGTTTATTACGTTGCGCTAACAGCCCCTCAGCCATCCACCAATACTGATTGTATTCCAGAAGAAACCCATTTTTATCTGTCCACAGGCCCAGATTATTTAGATGAAATCGGTGGATTTTCTCCTACGCAAGAGTGGAATGTGACAGTACCGCTACAGCCTGGTAAGAAGTATCGCTGGGCAGCAGCCGGGGTGAGTAAATCAATTGAAGGCCCTCTATCTCCATACGATTATTTCATTGCAGGCCCGATTTGTACTGTCTCTCAAATGATTCCGGCCACTCAACTTGAACCATCGGATGGCTCAATTGTTGATACGCTACTTCCTACTTATAAATGGGAAAATCAGAGTTCGTGCACTCCCTTTATGTACACAGTGGAATGGGCGACTAAACCATTCTCAATATCATTTGACAGTGATGGATGGCTTACAACAGAAACAAAAATAAACGAAGACATATTTAATCCAGTGACTTCTTTGAGCCAATCTGAACATACCCCTTTAGAAGACTGCGAGACGTATTACTGGCGTATACGTAGCTCTGTGCTTGGTAGCGAACAAAGTTCAGATTTATGGACATTCACTGTACAGTTACCAGGATCAACATGCGTAGAGGTTCCTTTGCCTATCGAGGAATTCCCCCCACCTGATTTTATAGGACTTAAGAACGCCAACTGTCGTAGCAATCCTTGGATCAATGGAAATGAGGTTGGCTTACTTTCAATGGGCGATACTACCACGCTCTTGGGATTAAACGAAGATGCATCTTGGGGGTTTTTCAAACTTATCAATGAGAGAGAGTGTTGGGTGCATATGAGTGCTGTCGAGATACAGCCACCTGATTTAGTATTCAATCCAGCACTTTATCCTGTGATAAAACATGATCCACCACCAGAATCAGAATCTACAGGAGAAACAACACCTGGCTCAACAGTATCTTGTTCCAGCATCACCGATACCAGAGCTTGCGAAGCTAATTCTGCGTGTTCTTGGGATAGCAGAGCAAATGCTTGCAAAGCTAAATAGCATCAAAAAAGCAGGACTTTCGCAACATGAAAGCCCTGCTTTTTTGACTTAAAGATTAGAGACTGTGCTTCCCTAGAAAAACATTATCGCCAAACCTCTCGAGAGTAAGGCGGTGACCATTGCTATTACAACTGTGAGCCCGGTGATGACAAACATATCTTTTGTGCCAAGTTCACGACGGAGTGCGCTCAGGGTTGCCAGACAAGGCACGTAGAACATCACAAAGACTGTGAAGGTGATCATTTGCACAGAGGTCAGCACAGTGTCAAAGCTCATTGAGCCAAGTGCCTGCCCAAGCATGACGAGCGAAAGTTCTTTGCGGAAGATGCCAAAGATCAGTGGAACGCCTGTAGCGGGTGGCAAGCCCAAAGTCCAGGTAAAAGGGCGGGCGAGCGAATTGAAGAAATCTGCCGCGTTGAAGAAATTTGCCAATGCCAAAATCGCACTGCCACCAATCAAGAGGGGCCAAGCTTCGACAAGAAATTCCTTGATTCGAAACCATGCTTTCTGTGTGACCGTGCGTAAGGTGGGAATCCGATAAGGCGGGATTTCAAGAATCAGCCCAGGTGTATCTTCAGGGATCATCAAAGTCAGAACACGGCCGACCAGTGCAATAACGAAAATATTGAAAAGATAGAGAACCAAGGCCATAAAAGGTCCTAGGTAAAAAGCAACCAAACCAAAAACAACGGAAAGAATCGCCGCGCAGGGAACGAGCGTCGCCAAAGCTGCTGCAACAAATCGCTCTTTGGGATCATCAAGAGTGCGCGTGGACATAACCGCCGGCACATTGCAACCATAGCCCAAAATAAAAGGAACGATCGCTTTCCCATGCAAACCAATACGGTGCATCAGCGCATCCATCAGAAAGGCGACGCGAGACATATACCCCATATCTTCGAGCAAACCCAACCCCAGAAGGAAGGGAACAAGGTAGGGCAAAACAATACCGATACCGGCAACAACGCCTTGTAACGCCCCTACTGTTATTTCGGTCAGGAATTTCCCTTCACCAAGACAAAGAATAAGCTCTTGGGTAATTTTATCGAGATAATCCATGAGAGGCGTTTCAACCAAGACCCCAACGCCATAGACGACTTGAAAAAAGGTATATAGGATGAGTACCAAACCAACATATCCCCAAAAAGGATGGAGTAAAAGATCGTCAATTCTGTCGCGCAAATTGATGCGTCGCTCACCACGCGTCACAAATTCACGCTCCAATCCACCGGCTACTTTATGACGCGCCATACGATCATCTTCTGTCATTAGCAAATAGTTGCTTGTATTAAGCACTTTTACTTTAGAAAGACTCAATGCCTTCAAAAAGAGCCCTTTCACACCGCGCCCACGGCTAGCCACAATAGGCAAGACGGGCACACCCAATTTTTCTTGCAAAGCAGGTCCGTCGATTTTTAGCCCCATTCGCGAGGCTTCGTCCATCATATTCATGGCAACGATCACAGGCACTTTCATTGCAAGCAATTCTAATGTCAGTTCAAGGCCCTGCGCAATATGAGAAGCATCCAATATGTTGATGATCAGATCAACATCTTCTGAAAGCAAATAGCGGCTGGCTTCCCGTTCCGCGGGGTTTGTTCCTGCAAGCGTATAGGTGCCGGGTAAATCAACAACTTCTATTGTCTCGCCGCCAACGCGCACACTACTCTCAGTAAAGGTAACTGTCGTTCCTGTAAAATTCCCTGTCTCAGCTTTATAGCCTGCAACTTGATTAAAAAGCGTGCTTTTGCCACAATTTGGCTGCCCGATTAACGCTACTCGCATTTACTTTCCTCAACCTTAATTTTCTCTGCAATACCTCGCCCCAAAGCAATTTCACGACCATGCACATCCACCAGCAAAGGGCCACCCAAAGGAGCTGTCCGCAATACACGCACGCAGTCACCAGGGTATAAACCATGCTGAGTCAATTTATCTTCCAAACCCGTCCCACCATTCAGGCTAAGGACACGTACCCGCTTCCCTTTTTCTACATCCAAAAGAACCATCTATACCTCTACAAAATATTTTAGATAAGTTATATCTTAATTATCATCCTTAACCAAGTGATACTCATCACTTCTACGGTAAAATTAGTCATGCAAGTATAAATCAAAACAGGAAAAAAAAGATGAAAATCCTCCAAGAATTAATTGATTTTCTCAAAAAAACAAGCCGAATCGCCGTGCTAACTGGAGCTGGGATTTCTGCGGAATCCGGATTAAAAACCTTCCGTGATTCTCAAGATGGACACTGGTCAAAATACCGCCCAGAAGATTTGGCAACTCCGCAAGCCTTCGAACGTGACCCAAAGTTGGTCTGGGACTGGTACGCGATGCGGCGTGGGAAAGCTGCTGAGGCCTCCCCCAACTCTGGGCATTTTGCCCTCGTGGAAATGGAACGACACCTGGAGCATTTCACCCTCATCACCCAAAATGTGGATGGCTATCACATCCAAGCCGGGAGCGAAAATGTGCTTGAGCTACACGGCAATATTCAGCGTGTCAAATGCTATGATGGTTGTGGTGTTGTGGATAGTTGGGAAGAAACAGATGACGTCCCCCGCTGCCCCAAATGCAACGCCTACCTACGCCCCGATGTAGTCTGGTTTGGCGAAAGCCTGCCCCGCAAAACACTGGATGATGCTCTTCATGCAGCATATCACTGCCAAGCCTTCTTCTCTATTGGTACATCTGCCCTTGTGCAGCCAGCCGCATCACTGGCGCATACCGCCCGTCAGCAGGGCGCACTCATCATCGAAATTAATCTCGACCCAACGCCGCTCACTTCACAAGTAGATTTTGCCCTGCATGGCAAATCTGGTGAGATTTTGCCGCAGTTGGTATCAGGAATGGTGAAACACGGATAATGGTCTAAACCCCTAATCAAAAATATAATAATATTATGATTAAACATGCTTGAGTTAATATCTGCATTTGGTTATTTAGGGTCTTCCCAAATCACTATAGCAGTATTTAGTATATTAAGGACTAAACTAATCTCAATTTTGCTAGGGCCAACTGGGTTAGGGATCTTTGCTCAAGCAAAAAGCTTTCAACTTATGGTTCGTTTAATGATCACATTGGATCTAGAAGAAGGAATAGTTAACCTCATCGCTAATACCCAAGATGACCTCGACAAACAAAAAAGGATTATATTATCCATAAGTTTAGTTTATGGGTTTCTAGGTAGTTTAACTCTGCTACTCTGTTGGGCTTTTAGACAACCACTATCTGAATGGATATTTGGAACCGATATATACGGAGATCTTATAGTATTTGTAGGGGTGAGTGCATTTTTCTTCGCTCAATATCATTTATTGCTAAGTTCTTTTCAAGGTCTTATAAAGTGGAAATTGTATTCCATCGTTTCGATTGCTGGTTATGCAATAGGCATTAGCATATCGGCAGCATTTATTCTGTTATTTGGAATAAAAGGGGCTGTATTGTCGCTAGTAATTACACAAATTACTGGCATCGCCTTCAGCTTGATCTATATAAAACTGACTGCTCCGTGGGTGAAAATTGAGGGCTTTTTCCCTGATTGGAAAGTTATCAAAAAACTAAGCAAATATATTGGTCCGCTTTTAGGCGGTGGGCTTATTTTGTATTTCACCGACCTATATATTCGCAGGACTATCATTATTCAACTCGGCGCAAATCAAAGTGGGATATTTCATGTTCTAGGATCAATTTCAGAAGTGTATTTTTGGTTTATTCTTCAACCGGTGCTCGCTTTTAGCTTACCTAAAGTAGCAACGCTATTGAAAGAAAAAAAGACGATTGTTGATGTACAAAACAACGGTATACAATTGAGCCTATTAGGCCTTTTTCCAATTATCATGTTAGCATACGGACTACGCGAAGTTTGGATACCACTGTTATTTAGCACTGAATTTCTAGAATCTGGAAACCTGTTATTATGGTGGCTCATTGGAGATATTTTTAGAGCTCTTAGAATAATCATCGATATTGATCTAATCCCTTTGAGCCGGCTCAAATATATAACTCTTCAAACAGTTTTTTATTGCGGAGGATTAATCATTATGACGGTTCCATTCATCCCCTATCTGGGATTGAAGGTCGTCGCAATGGGCTACTTAGTTATCAACATCATTGTCTTTCTCATATCCTTTGTATATCATATGGACAGCATGGCATTTAGGCTCAGCCCGGCCAACTTTATTCTACTCAGCAAGGGCTCTGGATTACTTGCACTTGGGTTTTGGTCATCGTATTTCTATGAACTGAATGTAATGCGCATAATGCTCAATATATTAATTTTGCTTATGATGTATATCTGGTTATTAAAGCAACCAGAAAAGGAGTTTGCAAAGTCCTATATCAGGCAAAAGGCCATGATTTTATTAAAGAGATCAGAAAATATAAAATGAAAATATATCAACATGTCAACTATAAAATTATGAAAAACTTGTCCTGATGCCATATTATATTTGAGTAATAAGGGGAACCTCGAACAAAAAAAACTGCTCTGATTAGCAGGTTTTTCTATATTTTCTATTCTAAATTCTCTATTACCCTAACTCAACATTTGCTAGGCACATAACAGAAAAAAAATATATATCCTTTTAATTTTTGCTATTATCAATACTTCTTGAACCAAACAGTATGCTACGCAGACGGTATTTGGTCTCATCAGTCATCCTTTTTTGTAATTGCTCTATTAACCAACTTTTGATTAAAATTGGAATATTAAATAAAAAAATCCAGAAAAGAAAATCAATTCGGTTGAATTTTTTTGCACTAGTTTTGAATGTTAGATAAGAATAAGCGTCAGTATTGGGAAGTAGTAAATATCGTATAATACTATTTCGAGGGTAAGGCTGTTCAAATGTTGTGAATTTTTCATATGACCCTATCATTTCAATTAACATCATAGTAGTCAAGCATTTGTAACATTTACCACAATTTATTTCAACATCTTGCTTATCCCATTTTTGACATACACGGAGATTCTCATGAGCATGTTGCCATTCAGAGATAGCTTCTATCTTTTGTAATCTCGTGGTTCTAGTTGTATGGTTAATTACATCAAGGGTTTCAGTAGAATATAGAGGAACACTCAAAGTGTATAGATCTGGGATATTAAACTCAATATAATCGCCATCTGCGGGATGATAAAAACGTTTCACCAAATTACCTAATAAGCAAACAAAACTGATTTGAGTAGGAAGATACCCATAATCCCAGCTAATACGAAATTTTGAAAAAAAATAAGCATTACTCTTGGCAACGATTAAATTTACCCCCAGCTCTCCGAACAAGTCTAAATAAGACTTATGAAGTCGATTAAAATATACTTGATCATCAAGCGCAACGTCGAAATCATTGAAACCATGAATGAAAAGACTATGTGTGATCTGGGCTTCAAGAATCGGTTCATTTTCTTTTAGGTGTGAATATAGGGTATACATTGAATCAGCACCCCCAGAAAAAGAGTTCATGACACCAAAGGGTTTTTGTTTTGGTTGAAATACTTCTAAGGATTGGTAGCGAATATTTATCGGCGAAAGCTCAAAGGCTTTATGATAAATGTGCATAATTTCTCTCAAATTATATGCTAGCTTTGGTGATACTGGACCACGTACTTCGATATCCTCCTGATAGTACATTGCCGGGATGAGCATACCTAATAGAAAGGCTTCAATCCGCAAGCTTATGTATTGTTCATATTCTTCAGGAAAGGAAAACCATAAAGTTTTAGGGATATTTGCAATTTGATTGGAAAATTCAATTGGCGAAGAAAGAGTTATCATACCGTTATCTACAATAATCTCTGGTTGATGAATGATCATTCGTGTTTCTCCTAAAAAAAAATAAGTTATATCTATCCACTATCCTACATCAGGATAGGCTGATAACATTATAAAGGATTTTAATTCCGGCAAGAGGTTTTAGATTTACAAATGATTGTTTTAAATGATCTTAACTCTTAAGGAATAATCCAAAAACTTTGAGGATGCTATTTCCAAAAGGTTATTTGTCTTCATAATTTCATATTCTTAGCTAGGATTATTGTATTTAGGCTGGTAAAATTCCCATTAGAGTAGTCAGAAAATTAACCCTTTCACCTAATCTATAAATTTTTTGGAGGTTATTTTGAAATTTGTGCTACCTCGTGTTGTGCGGGGCAATCGAGGAGATATTGCTAGTCGTTGGGGAATTATTAATGGGCTTTTTTGTTTAGGGCTTGAAGATGTATCCATTTTTTGTGATTCGCCTAAAAATGTTCCTCTCACTCCTTATCCCTTATATTCTTATGGCAAACTGCATAATCTGGTATTTACATCTGAAGGAAGGAAAGCTTTAAAGGCCTCAGATACAGTATTGTGGGTCGGGGGACATGATATTCAAGATGATTCAAGTTTAATGAAAATAACATATTTATGGGTTTTCTTCCGAATCTTCCGTGTAATGGGATTGCGCGTTTGGTGCTTATTTCAGGGTGTAGGGCCAATTAACACATCAGTAGGCAGACTGATTGCTAGGGGTGTGCTTAAGGTAATCGACCTTTTTGTAGCGAGAGATTCTGGTTCATTACAATTATTGCAAGAGATCTATCCACGTGGCAAATATATTTACGCACACGACGGTATTTTTATGCCGGATTTTGAAAAAGTCCTACCCAAATCAAAAATCGAATTGTCGAGTGACTTTATAAATATTTTCTCTAATAAGGATAATATTGTTATTGGCTTTAACATACGAATGTGGTTTCATTTTAATTCTAGCCTCCTTCCTTATCATTTACGTAAGAAAGCCTACAAAAATCGTTCAAAAAAATCAATGAAAGAATTGATTGCCTCCTCTTGCGAAGTGATATCGAAATTGCGAAAAATCTATAATACAAAAATTGTCCTTATTTCAGCATATCAACCTGGAGTGGTTTCTTGGGAAGATGATATCCCTTGGTTAAAGCAAATAAAAAATTCGTTCCACGAAGATTCTGAAGTTATATTATTAGACTCGCAAATGACCATGCCTGATTATTATAAGATGATGTCTTCATTTGATTTAGTGATCGCTATGCGCTTACACTCCACATTGACAGCGTTACGCTTTGGGGTACCCGGAATAAATTTAAGCTATACACTGAAGGGACATAACATCTTGGCAAATATGGGCTTAGGTGATCATGTAGTTAGTATCGAAGATTTTTTAATATCTCCTGAATCTGTTCTTGAAAAAACAAAAAATATCTTAAATAATTATGATTATCATCAGAAAAAAAATAATGAAGCTGTGGCGGCTGCTATACAATTAAATGCTTCAGTGATGAAAGATATATTTAATTAATTTTATTCTCTATGACAGACCCACTATTGGGAGCTACTTATTAAAAAAGTAGCTGTCAAGAAAGGATGTATACAAGCAAAAAAGTGCGGATATTACGCGTTCCAATCGTCGAGTTTTTCATGGAGGGAAGAAAATTTCTCCAACTAGATTTTGCCAAAATTGGTGGAGAAATTTTTGGGTATTGGAGTATAATTCGGTCAACATGAAAACAATCTGTACTTTCTCCCTGATATGCATATCCTTGAAAAACCGACGTAGGTGCCGGGCAGTTATACTTTAAGTGAGTTTTCTCATTGCTAATCAAAACGCTCCCCGGTTTCGGGGAGTGTTTTTTGTTTTCAAGGGTAGTGGTTCAATGGTTAGAATGGCGTCCTTATAAGGCGAAAGATGTCGGTTCAAATCCGACCTGACCCACTTATACAACCTAAGAGTTTATAGACGATTTCTATTTTCTAAGAAGCCGCTGGATACAAATCCAGCGAGAGCGGGAAGATGAAGCTATCATGGAAGCAAGTTCGATTCACGGGCGTTGCGGGCTTAGGCGTTCCAATCGTCGAGTTTTTCGCGAAGGGTAGAAAATCTCTCTCGCAGGAGCAGTGCGCCAATCCCAAATAAAATCAGGAAGATGCCTGAGCATCCAATCAGGATCAGTGTGCCCAATCCTTCCAGTAATCCAAAGGTGATCGTTAATACACTGACGACAAGGAAGATAATGGGGGTGATAACCAAGCTGCGTGAGCGGGTGATGATCCCGTAGACTAAAACGGCGATTGCCTGAAAGAAAAGCACAACGAAATAAATAAATTCTTCTTCGGAAACCATCTGAAAATAGGTTGTGCTGAGCAAAACAAGTTGCGAGAGCATCCCTGTGATGAAGGCAGCGGTCTTGCTCTCGTTCTCACTACGCACGAGCAAGTAGTGCATAAGCATCCCCAAAGCAGCCGCAACAACAGAGAAAAATTGTGGCTGGTCAACTTCAAAATTGCTCAAGATCATAAAATAGGACATTAGATAAAAGGCATTTGCGGGGAAGCCGAACCAGACATTTTTATTACGAAATGCGTGGATCGCGAAAAGAGTCGCCGTGACAGCAACGGGGAAGCTTGCTACAAGCCCTGAGTTTTCCAGGGGAGCACTCAACGCGACGAGCGTGCCAAGGATCAGACTGCTACGCTCCAACATCTTCCGCCATTCGACTTGCTTTTCTTCTTTCCCAACGAGGAAGCTGATGCCGTAATATAAAACAGCGACAATAATCTGCGGTAGTAACCAACGATCTTGATGGAGGTATTCCAGCAAAGCAAGGATGCTGAGAGGCAAGTAGTAGCTTGCCAGATAGCCTAAAAGCGCATTTTTTCGATAGCGCGCGTATGCAATAAAGAAAATTGTGTAAACGCCAAAGGAGATCATTGCGGGGATAGCATTCATATCCAGATTTGCGACAAGATATACGCTATTGATGAAGACGAAAATGCCTGATGCAAATTGTAGTGGTAATTGAAGAGGGCGAGCAATTTTGAGAACACGCTCAAATATTGCATCAAGAGTAAGCCACAACAAACCGACAATCAGGAGAGTGTACGTTAGCCCATCCCTGACATTATATTCATCCAACAAGGCATAAACAGCAATCCCAAGTGAAAGATGAATTCCAATTTCCATCCAGTGAGCCTGAAAGATAAAAGTCTCTAAGGCATATAAAATTGCCAAGACAAGTGCGTACCATCCAAGGGTTGTTCAGTTCTAAAAGATACGGTTCTATGTTATTCTCTTTCTAAAAA